>JAVBRL010000198.1:0-13421 GCA_031547985.1 Synergistaceae bacterium | reverse complement strand
GAACGACCAGTGCACGTCGCGGATGTACGTCGCCGCCCCCACCCAGTCGCTACGGCTCAAAAACGCGATCAGTTCGTCGTGTTCGAGCACGGAGGAGCGCTCCCACTCGCGCACGTATCCCTTGCTGCGGGGGAAATCGTAAAGCCGCTCCTTGAGCGTGCGCACCGTGTGCAACAGGTCGTTGTTCTCCGAGAGGTCGAGGTAGGCGTTGTGGAACGCCAGGTTGCGCGCGTAGTAACGCTCGAAATCGTCCGCCTCCAGGGCCTCCTTCATCGTCGCGTTCTCCTCGGTCATTCTCTCGAGATCCGTCGTGCGGAATTTGTCGCGCACCGTGACGATCGCGACGCTTTCCAGCGCTCCCAAAATTTCGTAAATATTGCGGATCGTGCACAGGTCGAGCGAGTTGACCATCACGCCGCGCCGCGGAAAGATGGTGACGAACCCCTCGGCCTCGAGCAGCAAAAGCGCGTCGCGCAAAGGCGTGCGGCTCATCCCGAGCTCCTCGCTGATCTCCCCCAGGTTCAGGAAGGCGCCCTGCTCGATCTTCTTCGCGTTCATCTGTTCTTTGAGGTAGCGATACACCCGCTCCCTCAGGGGCTTGAGCGTGGACTGAGGTTCCTGCATGACGACACCCCTCCCGAGTACAAGTATATCACAGATATATCAGAAGTATATCAGTCGCGAAGAGAAAAAAAGAGACTCTTTACTCCGATTCATCCAGAATGGCGTACATATCAAAAATATCGCTGCGTTCCTACCAGATTTCGTTGCCTTTTCTCTCTCGGGGATACTCTTCGAACGGCTGATCATGCTCAGGGCCGAACTGTTCGGTGAGTTTACGGAGGTCATACTTCGGACGCCTGCGAGATAGATTGCCCTTCTCGCAAGAGACGCGTTTGGCTGGTTGCCGGCTCGCTTTTTTATTTTGTATTCCGAGCGTGCTCTTAAGTCCGGCCTGCAAGATCTGTGAGAAATTGAGGTTCGCTTTTTCGGCGAGCGTGTTCAGCCAAATGGGAACGGTGACGTTTTTTCTCACGCTGCCGGACCGTTGCTCCTCTCTGAAAATGGGAAGCCACACATCCACGAGGCAGATCGATTGGTTTTTTTCGGTGTCGAGGTCGGAGACCTTGGAAGGGGAAGGGATTTCGTTTCCGAGATCCTCGTTCGCAATGATCCAGGCGCCCAAGGCATCTTTCGCCATGAACAGCGCTTCTTCCTCCGAAAAAGCACAGGAGAAACACCCTGGGAGATCGGGAAACTTGACCGTGATCTCACCGTCGTCGGTTGTGAAAATAGCGGGATAGATCGCCGTATCTGTACCGTTCATTTGTATCACCTTACCTCTTCAAGCCCCGTCTGACGGCGTATCGCCGCCAGAATCCCTTTCCCAAGAACCTTTCTCCGCTTGATGGCATCTCCATTTTATGCGCATCGTCAATGCGTGTAAAGAGCCGTCCGCGTTGCACGCAATTTTCCGTAGCCGACGTTACGTGTTTTTCCTTTCCTCATGGTGAAAAATGAATTATAATTTTTAAGAATCATTTTAAATAAAATGAGGGGGGATGATGATGAAAAAGGTGACCGCTATTTTGGGGTTGCTTCTGTTCGCGGTTTCGCTCTGCGCACCGCGCCCGACGGAGGCGCGCAGCGTTCGGATCGCCTCTGGCGGGCTCTATGCGATCTTACCCCTGCACTTTTACAGCACGATGAACGTCGTCGACGGCAGCCTCCCGCAGTTCACCGACACCTCCGACGCGGATCTCGCCGAGAGGGTCAACGACCTCGTCGCACGCTTCTACGACGAAATCATGATTTCGGCGCAACCTCTGAGCGACGTTCCGCCCAACCCCGACATCATGTTTTCGTACGACGTTTTCGAAACCGAAAAATACCTTTCCGTCGTGCTGCACGGCAGCGTGAACCCCGGGAACACGGCCTCGGACGTCGTCCGCACGATCGTACTCGACCAGAAAACCGACAAGCTCTACACCTTGCCGGATATCCTGGGCAAAGGCGCCTACGCCGCAGCACAGGAATTCGTCGCCCAAGCGATACGCGCGCACCCCGACCAATACCTGCAAGACGTGAAAATTCCCCGCGTCGACGTGAACACGTCGTTTTACATCAACGGCGCCGGTGACCTCGTCTTCATCTTCGACAAGTACGCGATCGCCCCCGGCGCGTCGGGAACGCCCGAAATCGTCTACCCGCTCGCGCAGCGGGCGACAGGCATACACGCGGAACAGCCATAAGAGCACTTAAAACGAGTTAAACCGTTCCATCACTTCAGTTGCGCGTTTCATATGAACATACACGCGATAGCATTGACGTTGTAAGTTACGCATGCTAATCTAGTAGTAATATAGTGCCTACAAGGTGTGATTTTTCGGATGTCTGAACATAAGGAGCAACGGATCAGGGATCCTCTCCATAATATTATCTCCTTCAATTGCAAAAAAGATTTCGAACGCATGATATGGCAACTTATACAAGAACCGGTATTTCAGCGGCTGCGTAGGATCAAGCAACTCGGCTTTTCCGAGCTCGTCTATCCAGGCGCCACCCATAGCCGCTTTTCTCACAGCATCGGCACCTTTCACTTGGCAAGACGACTTGTCCAAATCATTGACCTCCACCATAAACCGGATGAAGAAAAGGGATGTGTCGCACTTGTTGCCGCCCTCGTTCACGACTTAGGACACGGCCCTTTCAGCCATGCTTTTGCAGATGTGTCAAAAACACTAGATCTCCAAATCCCGGAACACGAGTTCTTAAGTGCCGAGATCGTACGGCAGTACCTCGGACCCATCTTCGAGAAAGCGCTGGGCGCTACTGCAGGCATGACCTTCCGGAATAAAGTCGCCGATATGCTCAGCCAGAACCTCACAGGAGACATCTATCGATCCGTCGTCTCGAGCCAATTCGACGCGGATAGGCTGGACTACATGCAGAGGGATCGTTTGATGACCGGAACACAGCTGGGTAATGTCGACCTTGAGTGGCTCATGAACAACTTGGAGACCACAATTGTGGTTCACGCCGTCGATAATGCGGAGGTGGGAGAAGCTCCATCACTCGTCTTGGGGCACAAAGCATTGTCTGCGGCGGAATCCTATGTATTGAACCTGTTTCAACTATACCCCAACGTATATTTCCACAAGACGACGCGAGGAGCGGAAAAGCTTTTTACGAAATGGATGACACTGGTGCTCGAATGCCTCCGAGACGACGTTCGCAATTGCAGAAAATTGAACCTGTCGCGCAGCCACCCCATCGTCGCCTTTGCTCGCAAACCGAAAGACATAGAACATATCGTCACCTTGGACGATACGGTCGTTTGGGGAATGCTCTCGCTTCTTAGAGGCTCTTCCATTAAAGAAATCGCTTTTCTGGCGGAACGCCTGCTGAACAGAAACTTACCCGCATGCATCGATATCCGAAGTGCTGTCGAAGAACGCCTGCTCGAAACACAAATTTCCTCCAACGAGAAAAGCAAGGACGGCGTAAAAGACGAGGATTTTCCTGACCGGCTCGATTTGATCTGTGATACTATTGAAGCGGAGCTTCGCACAGATCCCGAAAAGTTTGAGAATATCCTGATTGACAAAGGCGAACGATCCCCTTACAAAAGATATCAAGAGGACAAAGGATCGCTGAACCAGATCCGCATTCGCCCTTTACGTAATTCCGCTCGAACATTCGATATCAACCACTGGTCCAAAACGATCGCCACCGCGGAGACGTTCAAGTTCTTCAGGGTGTATGTGGAAAAAGACGATGCCGAAAATAGAGAATTGATTCGACAACTTATCGAAGCAGCCATCGGGAAGGAGGGCTCGACGGGTGGACCCAAGAGCTGAGGCAAGAGCTGTCGCACGAATCGTACGCGAGGCGGGGGGAGAACTGGTCGGACGCGTCAAACTGCAGAAGATCGCCTACCTCCTGAAAGAAGCCGGTTTTGGAGATGAATTCCCCTTCGAATATAAGCTCTATGGCCCTTATAGCGAGACACTCGCCAGGGCAACTCAACGAGCGTGTTTTCTTGACATGATTCACGAAGATGAAAAAACCACTCAATGGGGTGATACATCCTATTCCATCTATACCCTAAAAGAAGGTTTCCTTTCAGAGCAGGCTGATGAAAGACGTGAACAGCTGATTCGACTGGCGAACGAGGAATCTTCCGTCGTATTGGAGCTTGCCGCCACGGCGTTGTATTTTCATAAACGGGAAAAGGATCCAACTCCTTGGAAAACAACCCGCCAGAGAAAACCAGACAAAGCGGTAAAATTTCTGGGACCAGCCAAACGATTTTATGAAAAACTCCAGGCAAGTTTTCCCCAACTGCCCATATTGCTAAAATAAGCCCTACCGTTTTGAAGCGCCCCGAACTTCTGGTCCGAGGCGCTCTTTCTTCTATGTTATTTCTTCACCGCCACGTTTTTTTTCATCTCGGCCATCAGGCCCTTGCCGAAACGCGCGTCGAGTCGCGGCCACGAGTAGGTGGCGATCGCCTTGAAAAGCGGCGTCAGATCGGACGGTTTATAGCGGTAGACTTTGATTCCATGCCGCTCCATCAGCTTGAGCGCTTTTTCGTCCTCGTTTTTGGCGATTTCGACGCTGCGGATTGTCGCGCGCCCGCAGACCTCGGCGACGATCTTGCGGTCCTGGGGCTTCAGTTTCTGCCACGTCTTCTTGCTCATCATGATGTTGAAGTTCTCGACGCTGTAGTTCGTACAGTAGTAATACTTGATGACGTCTTTGAGTAGCGCGTAGGCCGACTGCGGCGTCATGCCGATGACGGCGTCGCAGGCGCCCGTCTGCAGCGCATGACGCGTGTCCGCCCACGGGATCGTAATCGTGCGGAAACCCATGGCCTCGCCGGCGGTCTTGTACGTTTCCATGCCCGGAACGCGCGTCAGCACGCCCTTATCCACCTTCGGATTGAGCGGCTGGTTGATCGGCCGCACGCTCGCGAGCGAGATCGCGCCCTCGATGTAAAACCCGAGCAATTTGATGCCGATCTTGTCCTCCCACTGCTCCATGTTTTTATAAAGCCATCCCTTCGTCGCGAAGACCTTTTTGAGCTCCTCGTAGTCGCGCGCGATGCCGCACGTGTACGTGATCTCGAGCCGTGGGTCGAAGCGCGACGAGATCGACATCATGGCCATGTCGACCGTACCGCGGATCAGCTCCTCGTTCACCACCTCGTAGTCGCCGAGCTGGTTCGACGGATAGACCTTGACGGCGATGCGGCCGTTCGTCTTCTTTTCAATGTCCCGCGCCATCTCGTTCATCAGCTTTGTGCCTGCGTGATCGGAGGGAACTTGCCCGGAAAAACGCAGCGTCATCTCGGGCGCGGCGGAAGCGATTTCGGCCATGCAGGCCACGAAAAGTGCGGCGATTAAAAGAATCCCCCCAAAAACCTTGCTCGTTCTGTTCTTCGACGTTCTCACGGATACAAAACTCCTTCCTTCTTTGTTCATCGGTTCATCTCAGAAATCATCAACAGACTCTCTCACCCATTCCAAGTCCCGCCTTGCTCGCAAAGCATCCCCTCCTCCCCTGAAAAAAAGCGCATCCGAGCATTCTATCACGCACGCACGAAAAAGCCGCGAGCACTCTGCGCGCTCGCGGCTTTTCTATCTTTTCTGTCTTTTCTGACTCGTTTTAGGTCGTCACGATTCTTCCGGCAACCGCCTGAGAATCTTCGGCAAGTACTTCGAAAAGGGCGGCTCGTCCCATTTCTTCCGCCACGCAGTCCGCGAAACGGCTCCGCACAGGAGCGTCGCCAGATAGGCGTACGGGTTTTCGCTCCACAAGGCGGCCGCGAAACTCACGAAGGCAAACAGGGCGAAAAGGCGGCTGTAAAAGATCATCCAGTCGTTTGAGCCCCTTTACTTCACCGCGATGTTCTTCTTCATGTCGGCCATGACGTCTTTGCCGAAACGCTCGTCGAGCTTCGGCCACGACTTCGCGTAGATCGCGTCGAAGAGCGGCTTCAGCTGGGCCGGCGTGTAGCGGTAGACCTTGATCCCCTTCGACTCCATCTCCTTGAGGATGCGGTTGTCTTCGGCCTTCGCGAGCTCGATACTGCGAAGCGTACCCTGCCCGAGAACATCGGCGACGATCTTTTGGTCCGCCGGCTTCAGCTTATCCCACGTCTTCATGCTCATCATGATGTTGAAGTTCTCGACGCTGTAGTTGATGCAGTAGAAATGCTTGACAACGTCGCGAAGCACCGTGTAGACCGACTGCGGCGTCATCCCGATGACGGCGTCCGCCACGCCCGTCTGCAGCGCCTGGTACGTGTCCGCCCACGGAATCGTGATCGTGCGGTAGCCCATGGCTTCGCCCGCCGACTGGTAGACGATCATGCCGGGAACGCGCGTCAGCACGCCCTTGTCGACGTTCGGATTGAGCGGCTGGTTGACCGGCTTCGTGCTGCCGATACCGATCATGCCTTCGAGGTAGAATCCCAGCAGCTTGATCCCGATCTTGGACTGCCACTGCTCGAGGTTCTTGTACATCCAGCTGCCCGGCCCGAAGACCTTCTTCAGCTCGTCGTAGTCGCGCGCGATGCCGCACGTGTACGTGATCTCGAGCTTCGGGTCGAAGCGCGACGAGATGGACATCATGGCCATGTCGATCGTGCCGCGGATCAATTCCTCGGCGACGAGCTCGTAGTCGCCCAGCTGGTTCGACGGGTAGATCTTGACCTCGATGCGGCCGTTCGTCTTCTTGGCGATCTCCTGGGCCCACTCGTTCATCAGCTTGGTGCCCGCGTGTTCCGGCGGAACCTGGGTGGAAAAGCGCAACGTCATCTCCGGAGCGGCCGAAGCGATGCCGGCCACGCAGACCAGCGACAGGGCAAGGATAAAAAGAGTTACGAAAACTTTCATACTCATTTTGCTTTTCATCTCGCGCGAAACTCCTTTCTCACGTAAAAGGCGCTAAGCGACGCTTAACAGCCCCTTCAAAAACTCTCCCACGCGGCGTTCCTCGTCCAAACCGGCTTTTTCACTCGTTGGCGGACATCCCTCCCCCCGAGGTGCTCGTGATAACGGTTCGTCTTCTCTACGCGATGCGGTCGTCCAGCATCGCCCCCAAATGCGCGGAAAGCGCATTTTTCGCGCAAATTCCCAAGATCCCGCGTGTGGCCTTCGGCGCGGGCGGCGTCCACGCGGCGCGGCGGCGCGCGATCTCGCCCCCCTCCAGCTCGAGCGTGAGCGTCTTCGCATCGAGATCGATCGAGATCGTGTCGCCCTCTTCGATCAGCGCGATCGGCCCGCCCACGGCCGCTTCCGGCGCCACGTGCCCCACGGCGGCCCCTTCGGTGAAACCCGAAAAACGCCCGTCCGTGACGACGAAGACGTCCTGTCCCATTCCCATCCCGACCAACGCGTCGGTGGTCATCATCATCTCCACCATGCCGGGCGCGCCGCGCGGCCCCTCGTAGCGGATGACGATGACATCTCCCTGCGAGACCCGCCCCGCAACGACGGCCGCGTGCGCCTCGGAGTCGGAGGCGTATACGCGCGCGGGGCCTTTAAAGCGCCGGCTGCGCTCGGCGACCGTTGTCGTGCGGCAGATCGCGCCGTCGGGCGCCAGGTTGCCGCGCAGCACGGCGATACCGCCGCTCGCGAACACCGGGTTATCGACCGACGTCAGCGTATTC
This sequence comes from Synergistaceae bacterium, assembly GCA_031547985.1. Taxonomy (GTDB): domain Bacteria; phylum Synergistota; class Synergistia; order Synergistales; family Synergistaceae; genus JAVBRL01. The sequence goes on along the minus strand of JAVBRL010000198.1, from coordinate 5,743 downwards.
GGATCGAGCGAACGCTTGCCCTTTGAAATCTCGCCCGCCGTGAGCCCCGAGACGGATTTTGCCTCTTTGTACAAAAAACGCTCCAGCTCGCCCATGACGGCGGGCACACCTCCCGCGTGGTACAGGTCGACGATCGTCGCCTTACCTGTGGGGATCACCCGCGAGATGACGGGGATCCGCGACGAGAGGCGGTCGAAGTCGTCGAGCGTCAGGTCGATATCGAGCTCGCGCGCGAAACTGAGCAGATGCAGCACCGCGTTCGTCGAGCCGGCGATCGCGAGCGTCATGATGACGCCGTTTAAGAGGTTCTCCTTCGCCAGGATCTTGCGCATCGTCAGCCCCTGCTTCGTGAGTTCGACGATCCGGCGTCCGGTCTGCGTCGCGTAGTGTTCTTTGGATGCATAGACAGCGGGCGTGTTCGACGAACCGGGCAGCGCCATGCCGATCCCCTCGGCCAGGATCTGCATCGTGTTGGCCGTCCCCATCAGCGCGCACGCGCCGGGGCCGGGGCAGATGTGGTTTTCGAGGTCGCGGATTTTTTCGGCAATCTCGCCCGACGGATCGGGCGCGTGCTGCGCGCCGTAGACGAGCTGGTCGAGCTCACTCATGACGATCTGGCGCCCTTCGTGGCGATGCGTGAGCATGGGGCCGCCGGAGAGGAAGATGCACGGCAGCTCCGAACGAATGCCGCCGATGAGGACACCCGGGATGATGCTGTCGCACGACGCCAGGAGCACGAGCCCATCGAGGAGCTGCCCCCCCGCCATGATCTCCACCGACGAGGCGATCACGTCGCGGATCACGAGCTCGTAGCGGAAGCCCAGCTGTCCGATCGGCACGCAGCCGCACGTGGCGATGGTGCCGAACTCGAACGGCGTCCCGCCCGCCTGCAGGATGCCGGCGCGCACGCGCGCGGCGAGGCGGTCCAGGTGGGCGTGTCCGAGGCCTGCGTCGTTGGCCGTGTTGACGATGCCGATCAGCGGTTTTTTTAAGTCTTCGTCGTCGTAACCGCCGCCTTTGTAGATGGCTCGCCGGCTGGCGGACTGCATGCCGCTGAAAAGCGCAAGATCCTTCGATCGGTAACTCATTTCGGGCGAAACGCTCCTCTCGTTGGAATGGCTGGATGCCACGGAGCTTGCGAAGTTCAAAGGGCGTCGAAGGGGACGTTTGTGCGCGTCTTGAAACGTGTGTGCGATTCAAAAAAGCGAAAAAATGATTTAGAGCTGAAAACCCTCCGGCAATGGGTCGTCGGGGTCGAGCACGAGCTGGTTGAAACCGACGATCCAGGCGAGCCCGGCGACGCGCGAACGAATCCCCCGCACGTCGGCCACCGGCGTCTCCTCGAGGATCGTGCCGGTGAACTCCGTGCCCAAGATACTGCGGTGCAGCAACTTCTGCCCCGGCTTCATCATGCCGCGCGCGTGCAGCAGCGCCATGCGCGCGCTCGTTCCCGTACCGCACGGCGAACGGTCGATGGCGCCTTCCGCGAAGACGCAGACGTTCGACCCCTCCCACCCCTGCGCGTTCGGAACGCTCTCCGAGATGAGGATCGTTCCGTAGATATCTTTGATGTCGGGGTGCTCGGGGTGCACGACGCGCACGTCGCGGTTGATCAGCTGTTTGAGCTGCATGCCGCGCGCTCGCAGCGCGTCGAGCTGGTTGCGCTCGATCGCCAGGCCCAGGTCGCGCGCGTTCGCGAAGACGTAAAACGCGCCGGCGTAGCAGATCGCGATTTCGATCTCGCCGACGCCATCGAGCGACACGCGGACCCGGTCGCGGTACAAAAACGCGGGGACGTTCTCGAACGAGACGTCCGTCGCGCGCCCGCCCTCCATCCACACCGTCGCCACCACGCGCCCCGCCGGGGCGTCGAGCCGAATCGTGTTCTCGCCCTCCACCGTGGGGACCATCCCCGTCTCGGCGACCACCTTTGCGACGCCCAGCGTTCCGTGCCCGCACATCGTACCCTGGCCCTTGTTGTGCGTGAACAGCACGCCGAAATGCCCGTCGGGAGTGACCGGAGGGGTGAGGATCGCGCCGAACATGTCGTTGTGTCCGCGCGGCTCGAGCATGATCAGCTTGCGCAGGGAGTCGAACTCCTCGGCGAGCGTGCGTTTTTTCTCGAGCATCGTGCGTCCGGCGATGACGGGAAACCCCGAAGTAACCACGCGAATGGGTTCTCCCGCCGTATGTGCGTCGATCGTGGTGATACAGTGCTTGAGCTGGTACATCGAGATTCCCCCAATGTCGAGCACGGCACGTTTCGCCTTTTTAAGGCCGTCCCGACCGCCCCTTTATTTTATCAGCAGATTGTGCATCTGCCAACGAATGCTTCGGTTTAGGCGGGGACTCATTTTCAGTTCAATCGTCGAGAGTGATCCGGAAGGCCTCCACGTTCGCAAGCGTCCCCTCCGTCACCTCTTTGAGCTTTGGCAACGGCTGCCAGTGCCCTTTCACGAGGGCTTCCACGCGCCCCGACTTGCTGTTCGGGGCCGTTCGGTCGCCCGGGCGCACGGCCCCCCAGAAGAACGGAAACCGTCCCGTGAGGTCCTCGAACTGCTCACCCCGGAGCACGAGCCACTGTCCGCGCGTGCGGAACTTCTGCATCTCCTTCGAATACGTGTGCGTGACCGGCACGATCTGAAACCCGCCGATCTCCCCCTGGTCGCACGTGCTGACGCACAGCACGCCCAGGTGATTGGCCCGCACCATGCTGGCACCCTGATAAAGCGTGCCCGCGAAACGTCCCGTCCCCGTCACCGGCTTTTCGACCACCGCGAACGTCCGCACGTTGCCCTCGAAGTCCTGGTACCACGCGCGCCCGCCGACCTTGTTCTCCACTTGCAGGAACTGCACGGCGGGAAGCGGCGCGTAGACGTCGATCTCGAGCGCCTTCATGTGCGCCAGCAGGCTGGAGTGCGTAAGCGGCACGCGCACACCGGCGGGATTGATGATGAAGACCTCCGACCCCACGTACGGGGCGAGGCGTCCCCACAGGCCGACGCCGCCGACTCCCTCCACCACGAACGACGAACCGAGCCCCGACGCGGCGACGAACGTCGCCGTCGGGAACAGGCTGATCGTCCGCGTCTTGCCGCCTTCTTCCTTTGCTTCCTTCGAGACGAGGATATGGTGCGCGTTGGCGGCCGAAGCGACGACCTGTCCCGCGCCCCCGTAAGCGCTCGCCGTGAAACCGGGGTACTTCGTCTTCTGCGGAACGACGCGCACGCGACCGTGCTCCTCGACCCGCCCGTCGGGATAACGCACGAGGACCATCTCGCCCGGCTGATTGGGGACGAAGATCGTGTAGCTCAACGACCCACGCGGCATGTCGGCACCCACAGGAGCCTGCGCATCGGCGCGCGCCGCGCCGCCCGCGATCCACAGCACGCACGCGAAAAACCCCACGACCGCAAGCAGCCGCAACGCGCGCGCGGTTAAATGTTTTGACATTTCAAAAAGGCCCTCCCTCCGCCAGCGCTGCGCGCCGACACCTCCCTCGTCAGGGAGGCGAGAATTTCGTCAATCTTCATGCTTTGGAGATGTTTTCATGTCGTTTCCTTGTCTTCTCTCCGTCTGCCCGGCATGGTTTTCAACCGAGAATCCAAAAAGCTTTGCTGTCATTGCGAGGAGGGCGCCTTTCGCCCGACGCGGCAATTTCGCCTTTCGCCGTTACCTACACACAAGATTGCCACGTCGGCTGCGCCTCCCGCGATGACAGATCATAAACACGGTTAGAAAAACCCCTCTTCCTCCATGCGCGCCAGATCCTCCTGGCCGCCCAGATACTCGACGTGGTGGCGCAGCTCGTGCCAGACGGTCTCTTCGATTTCGCCCTCCCACTCAGCGGCGTCCGCGCGCCCCAGAACCTTCACAAACGAGCGGTAGTAGAGCACGACGTAGCACCCCATCAGAGGGTCCGTGACGTACTCCCCCATGATCCAGCAGTCGTTCGCGGCGTCATGTTTTTCGTCGTCCGCCACGACGATCCCGCCGTTGAGCTCGCGCAGCAGCTCCGGCGGGACGCTCTCGACGATCTTGTCGGCGCGCCGCGTGAACTCCTCGATCCCGAACGTCGCGCGCATCGGCTACTCGCACAAAAGGAGGGCGGGCAGCGCCATCCAGCTTCCGAGCTTGGGGACGTACGGCATCGTGTCGACAGCCGCGCAAAATTCGATGTCGTCCTGCATCCCCAGCCCCAGCAACTCCTGCGCGTGATGCGAGTCGACCACGCCTTTGCGGAAGCTCTTGCCGTAATGCCCCCACACCATGAGGGCGATACGGGCGGCGTCGGTGAGCACGAGTTCCTTCACGCCCCGCCGTTTCGCCAGCACCATCATCTTCTCGAGCAGCAGCCCCGCGCAGGCCACGTCCTCGATCGCCGCGCTCCCCTGCTCTCCGCTGCAGACGATCCCGATGCGCGAACCCAGTTCGAACGCCTCCTCGGCGGCTTTTTGCGCGTTGAGCCCGCACGCCACCAGCACGTGGCGGCCGCACATCTCCGACTCGAGCAGCGCTTTGGTGCCGTTCGTGGTCGTGATGATGGCCTTGTCCATGCGCCCCAGCTTGGCGCGGCTTAACGCACTCGGGCTGTTACCGAAGTCGAACCCGTCGATGCGCAGGCCTCCCCGTTCGCCCATCAGCGTCCAGTCGCCGCGCAGGTCTTTTTTGAGCTTCAAAGCTTCTTCCGGCGTGCGCGCGGGAACCATGACCTGGCCGCCCATCGCGAAAAACGTCACCATCTGCGACGACGCGCGCAATACGTCGACCACGAGCCAGCAATCCTTCTCCTGCAAGCCCGCCGGCGTCATGGCCACGTCCAGATTGTACGCCTCATTACCATTGCCGTTGCTACCCATCTATGCACCTCCGCATTCAAATCAATAAGCTGATAGAATATACTAACATATATCAACAGCAACACCTCATGCCGTAAAACCGTCGAAATCGAAAGGAGTTTTTCGCCCGATGGCACTGCCCGAGAATCCCAAACGTATCTACCTCTCCCCGCCGCACATGGGCGCGGACGAGCTCGAGCTCGTCAAAGAGGCGTTCGCGACGAACTGGATCGCCCCCCTGGGACCGCACGTCGACGCGTTCGAACGGGAGCTGGGCGATTACGTGGGGCACGGGCGCGTCCTCGCCCTGTCGTCCGGCACGGCCGCGCTGTCCTTGAGCGCGCGATTGCTCAACATCGGCCCCGGCGACTTCGTGCTCTGCCCGTCGCTCACGTTCGTCGCCACGATCGCTCCCTTCATCCAGGCAGGAGCGTTTCCCGTCTTCGTCGACAGTGACCCCGCCACATGGAACCTCTCGCCGCGCGCGCTCGAAAACGCGGTCAAGACACTTTCCGAACGCCGCCGCAAAGTCAAGGCCGTCATTTTGGTGAACCTCTACGGCCAGCCGTGCGACATGGACCCGCTGCTGGAAATCTGCGCGCAGTACGACGCCGCCGTGATCGAAGACGCCGCCGAGTCGCTCGGCGCGACGTACAAGGGGCGCCAGACCGGCACATTCGGCCGTTACGGCGTCTTTTCGTTCAACGGCAACAAAATCATCACCACCGGCGGCGGCGGCGCGCTCTTGGCCGACGAATCCGCGATCGACAAGGCGCGATTCTGGTCGACGCAGGCGCGCGACAAAGCCCCCTGGTACCAGCACACCGACCTGGGCTACAACTTCCGCCTGAGCAACGTCCTGGCCGCGATCGGCCGGGGGCAGCTGCGCCTGATCGAAGACCGTG
>JAVBRL010000106.1:0-2837 GCA_031547985.1 Synergistaceae bacterium | reverse complement strand
GGGCTTCGCGTCATATAGGTGCGTCCCGCCGATCACGCAGAGCAGCGCGTCCGATCCCGTGAGCTTCATCCCATGAGCCACGGCATTGACGATCCCGCGGTGCGCGCAACCCGAAACGACGATCAAACCGGCTTCCGTTTTCAGATAAAGCGCCGTCTCGTCGCACACTGGCTCGAGTTCGAACGCGCCCGAGGCGTTTTTGCGGTACGAACGCGTCGTCTTTTCGTACGGCGTCACGCACGCGATCTCCCCGCTCGTGACGACGTCGCGCGACACTTCGACCGGCTCGGACGAAAAACGAAAAAACGCCCCCAGGCGCTCGAGCTCGCAAGGCGAGTGCGCGCACCCCGTGTAGCGCATGCGCCCGTCCTCCTCGCGCGCGTATTTCGGCTCGAACGTCGCCGGATTGACGACGATCGGCGGGCTCGGCGTCCCGCGCGCGTAAAAAGACTCCAGCCATGTGCGCATTCCGTTCATATGGTCGTGATGTCCGTGGCTCACGACGGCACAGTCGACGCCCCAGATATCGAGGTCGAGGGCGCGCGCGTTGCGTTCGAGCGCGTGCCCCGCGCCGAAATCGAAGAGAACGCGCAGCGTTCCCGCTTCGATCAGAAGCGAATACCCCCACTCGGCCACGAGTTCGGAGTCGACCGTGCTGTTTTCGGCCAGCGTCGTGATACGAATATCGGACATGGAAATCGGCAACGCGTATCCCCCCTAAAAAGTCGTGGGCTTCGCCCACGCCCAGCAGGGGGCTCGCCCCCTGCACCCCATCCTTAAAAAATTTATTATAGCGCGAACTTGACGGTTGCAAGGGGCCAGGGTAAAATACGGGCTGCCTACGGGACGTAGCGCAGCCTGGCTAGCGTACCTGCATGGGGTGCAGGTGGTCGGAGGTTCGAATCCTCTCGTCCCGACCAGACGACACGAGCGAAAGGGACCGACGGTCCCTTTCGCTTTTTTATTTTTTAGTTGTCCAGAAAGGGGGTCCAGGGGGCGCCGCCCCCTGGAAAAAAGATTTTGCCTTACGCTTTTCGCGCCAACACGCAGATTGGGCAGAACTTCCTCGTCGACGCAGGTGTCGCCGACTGGACCGTGGCGCGCGCGGCGCTCGGGGAAAACGACCGCGTGCTCGAAATCGGCCCCGGCAAGGGGATCCTGACGCGGCGGCTGCTTGCGAGCGATTGCCGGTCCGTCACCGCGATCGAAATCGACCGGCGGCTCGAGGAATTTTTGCTTCCACTGGAGGCCGCGTTTTCGAAATTCCACCTCTTCTGGGGCGACGCCGTCGTCTTCGACTATGCGTCGCTCGAAGAACCGCCGACGCAGGTCGTGGCGAACATCCCCTACCACATCACGACGCCGCTCACCTGGGCACTGCTCGAGGGATTAGGGGGGGCACTCGAACGCATGCTGCTGATGGTGCAGCTCGAAGCGGCCGAGCGCCTCGCTGCGGGGCCGGGCACGAAACAGCGCACGGCATTGGGGGTAACACTCGAGGCGATGGGCGGCGTGCGGGTCGTCCGCCGCGTCTCGAGCGCCGCATTTCATCCTCGTCCGCGAGTCGAGTCGGCCATCGTCGAAATCGCGCTCGGACAAAATCGCCATCTGCCGCACGACGCACTGTGGCGTGCGCTGCTCAAGACCTCTTTCCAGCAGCGCCGCAAGACGCTACTCAATAATTGGAGCGCCCCTCCCCTCCCCGAACATCCGTTTCCGATCCCGCGCGAGCGGGCGCTGGCACTGCTCGCGGCTTGCTCGCTCAAAAACACGGCTCGCGCCGAGGAACTTACGCTCACGCAGTGGGAGGAACTTCACACGACTCTCGCCACTCAATAAAAAAACGAGCCCCGCGCCCTACCGCGCGAAGCTCGTTCCCTTTACTGCGATCGATCGCGTCGCTACTTCGCGACGGTTTCCTTCAGGTGCTTTCCCGCCCGGAAAAGGGGAACTTTCTTCGCCGGGATGTGGATCACTTTCTTTGGATCCTGCGGATTGCGCCCCTGTCTCGCTTTGCGGTGCTGCACCTCGAACGTGCCGAACGAGACAATCTGTACTTTCTCCCCTTTGCCGATCGACACTTCGATCGACGCGAAGACTGCGTCGACGATTTCCGCGGACTTTTTCTTGGTCAAACCCTCGACCGATTTCGCCACCATGCCAGCCAGATCTGCTTTCGTCACTGACTCCACCTCCGTATGGGATTATTGAATTTACTGGATGAAACTTTTATCCACTTTTGCGTACGATCATTATGAACGCTTCGACGCCGCCAGGTCAAGGGGAGCCCCTGGGCGCGAGCCTCTTCAGCTCTTGTTGCGGAAAAAGATCCGCATGGGGGTACCGGTGAAATCGGCCAGGGCACGAAGGCGGTTTTCCATGTGGCGCGCGAACGCTTTGTCGACCAGGTCCGTATCGTTCACGAAAAAAACGAACGCGGGAGGCGCCCCCTGGGCCTGCGTGCAGTAGTTGATCTTGAGGAGCTTGCCGCGGCCGTCGCTCGGCATGCGGTCGAAGGAAAGCACGTCGCGCACGAGGCGGTTGAGCTCCGGCGTCGGAATGCGCCGGCAACGATTGCTCTCGATTTGCTCGAGCAGCTCGGGCAGTTTGAGGATGCCGCGCCCCGTCTTGGCCGAGATGAAAAGTGACGGCGCGAACGACGCGAAACGCAGTTCGTCGGCCAGAAGACGTTTCATCTTGTCGCCGATCTTCGCCTCGGAGGGGGCCAGGTCCCACTTGTTCACCGCCAGGACGAGGCCGCGTCCGCGTTCCAGAATGTAGCCGGCGAGTCGCTTGTCCTGGTCCGTCACGGGTTCGGACGCGTCCAAAAGCAGCAC
>JAVBRL010000137.1:0-8181 GCA_031547985.1 Synergistaceae bacterium | reverse complement strand
ACCAACGGCGAGTTCCGCGACCTCTGCCGCGGCCCGCACGCACCCGACACCGGCCGCGCGAAGGCGTTCAAGCTCACGTCGGTGGCCGGCGCGTACTGGCGCGGCGACGCCAAGCGGCAGATGCTGACGCGCGTCTACGGCACCGCGTTCCTGTCCAAGGACGACCTCGAGGCGCACCTGCAGCGTCTGGAGGAGGCCAAGGCGCGCGATCATCGCAAGCTCGGCCGCGAACTCGATCTCTTCAGCATCGCGCCGGAGGGGCCGGGTTTTCCGTTCTTCCACCCCAAGGGCATGGTCGTGATGAACAAGCTCGTGGAGTTCTGGCGGGCCGAGCACACGCGGCGTGGCTACCAAGAGATCAAGACGCCGCTGATCCTCGACCGCGAGCTGTGGGTGCGCTCGGGGCACTGGGATCATTATCGAGACAACATGTACTTCACGAAGATCGACGACCACGATTTCGCGATCAAGCCGATGAACTGTCCCGGCGGCATTTTGGTCTACAAGTCGCAGACGCGCAGCTACCGCGACCTGCCGCTACGTTTGGCGGAGCTGGGGACCGTGCATCGTCACGAGCGCTCCGGCGTGCTGCACGGCTTGATGCGCGTGCGCGCGTTCACGCAGGACGACGCGCACCTCTACTGCACGCGCGACCAGATCAAGGACGAGATCATCGGCATTATGGACCTGTGTCGCTACATTTATTCCGACGTGTTCGGTTTCGACTATCGGGTGGAGCTTTCGACGCGCCCCGAGAACTCGATGGGCGACGCGGAGTTCTGGAACATCGCCGAGGGGGCGTTGCAGGAGGCGCTCGAATTCACGCACACGCCGTATCGGCTCAACCCCGGCGACGGCGCGTTTTACGGTCCCAAGATCGATTTCCACCTCGAGGACTCGATCGGGCGCACGTGGCAGTGCGGCACGATCCAGCTCGACCTGCAGCTGCCCGAGAAGTTCGACATGTCGTATATCGGCAGCGACGGCGCGGAGCATCGTCCCGTGATGCTGCACCGCACGATCCTGGGGAGCCTGGAGCGTTTCATGGGCATTCTGATCGAGCACTACGCCGGGGCTTTTCCGTACTGGATCGCCCCTGTGCAGGTGCGCATGATCCCCGTGCGTTCCGAGTACGAGGATTACGCCAAAGAAGTGCTGGCCGAGGTGTCGAAATGGGGCGTGCGGGTCGACATCGACCTGCGCGAGGAAAAGCTCGGCAAAAAGATCCGCACCGCACAGATCGAAAAGGTGCCCTACATGCTCGTGCTCGGTTCCAAGGAGCAGGAGGAACGCACGGTGGCCGTACGTTCGCGCGTCGACGGCGAGCTGGGCACGATGTCTTTCGACGCGCTGAAAGAACGCCTCGCCGGCGAATTCTCGCCCCTTTAAAGCTTTTAGTCTTTTGAAAGAGGGATCCAAGGGAGCATTGCTCCCTTGGGAGCTTTTAAGGTTTAAGGGTTTGTGTTCTGAGAAAGGAAGAAAAAATGTCCGAACGAAAACCGCCGCGTAACGAGCGCACGAAAATCGTGGATCCTCGCCAGGAGTCCTTCCTGACGTATGCCGATCTGTTGCGAAGCGCGCTGCTGGAGTCGCTTTGCTCGTATTTGGCGCACTTTCCGGAGGACGCGGGCGAACTTGCGATGCGCCGGGACGATGCGGGGCGGCTCGACCTTTCGGGGTTCGAAGAGGGGGGCCATATTCGTCGTTTCGCGTCGCTGGGGAAAGAGGAAGTTTTGGTCGCTTACGTGGCATAACGGGTTTACAAAGAGCGAAAGGGGGAATCGCTCGTGGTTCGCAGCTTTTGCAGCATGGACTCCAAGGATAAACGGCGTTATCTCGAGACGGTGATGTCGGATGGTGGTGGCGAGAGGCACCTGCTTTACTCGCAGCTCGAACCGGACGAGGAAGTGATCTACGAGACGCGCACTCATTGGTTGCTGCTCGTGCCCGCCTTCGCGCTCGCGTTGCTTTTGTCGCGCCTCACGTCGGGGCTTTCGCTTGTCTTGGCGCTTCCGGTGGTCTACGCGGTCAAGAATTTCGAGTATTTCGTGACGGATAAACGCATCCTCACGCGGTCGGGCTTCTTCAAGGTCCGCCAGACGGAAGTCCCGATTGCCTGCGTGACAAGCGTCGAGGTGAGCCAGAACGCCTTCACGCGCCTGCTGGGTATCGGTGACGTGACGGTGCGCGCGGGCGACGGCGAGACGCGCTATCGCCTGATCGAAGACCCGCAGTCATTTCGGCACTACATCGGGCAAGCCGGCACGGTCAAAGCCAAACGCGAGCGCCGCGCGCTGATCCTGGGCATCGCGAAACCCGCGCAATAGAGAAATCCTTTAAAAGAACCTCATAACGAAACAATAGATAGATCAAATGACCGAGGACTTTTTGGCGTCACGCATGGCTTGCTCATGCGCGGCATCAAAAATCCTCGGTCGCTTGTTGGGGGGTGTTACATATTTTTTGTATTTTGGAACTTTTTGTTACGTTTGTTGCGTTCGTTACGGGTGTTTCATCGGTTGTTGCAACGGGTCATCTGCGCGCGCGGATACGGATGGAATGAGCGCGGGTGGTGCTTTATAGCGAGACGTCTCTATATATATAAACTGCGCAAAAGGGTCGCAAAACGCAACCGGATTTTTGAAATTCCCCGAAAGAATTTTTCGAAGAGTACATATCAATTCAATTCCCGATGTCCTGGTTTGCCTTTCATGTCCGCCTGCGTTTAGAATAAAATTTGTTCCGAGTCTGTGAAGACTATGAAAATAAGGAAAGCGAGGGAGGGCCGTGAATGGAAAAAATTCTCCGGGATAAGCTCAAAGAGTCGCTGCAGGCCGTGTTGCCGATCGGCCTCATCATCCTGATCTTGCACTTTACCGTTGCTCCGTTGCCCATGGGGACCCTCTACCTGATGATTTTCGGCATGGCGTTTCTTGTAGCGGGGCTCACCCTTTTTTCGTTTGGAACGGAAATGGCAATGATGCCGATGGGGGAGTACATCGGGGCAGGGCTGCTCATGTCGCGAAAATTGCCGCTTTTGATCGCGAGCTGTTTCGCGTTTGGTTTTGTCGTCACGATTGCGGAACCCGACTTGCAGGTCATGACGAAGCAGGTACCGTCGATTCCCGACGTGAACCTGATCGTCGGTGTGGCGATCGGCGTGGCGATCTTTTTGGTCGTCGGCGTGCTGCGCATTCTGTTTCGTGTTCGGCTCGTCTATTTGCTGCTTGCACTCTACGCCATAACGTTCACCGCCGCGTACATCTCGCCCGCGTACCTGGCGGTGGCGTTCGACGCGTCGGCCGTCACCACGGGGCCGGTAACGGTGCCGTTTTTGCTCGCGTTCGGATCGGGTATCGCCGCCGTCAACAGCAGCAAAGATGCCGACGAGGACAATTTCGGCCTGTGCGCGATCTGCTCGATCGGTCCGATCCTCACGGTGCTCGTGATGGGGCTCTTTTACGACCCGTACAGCACGCGTTACGAGTTCGAGACGCCCTCAGCGGTACAGAACATGGGCGAGCTGTTTCGTCTCTTCGGCGATGGGCTGTACCACTCCTTTAAAGAGGTGCTCATGGTCATCGTCCCTATTTTGGCCATCTTCACGCTGTACCAGGTCACGCGCCTTCGCCTGTCGAAAACGGAGCTGATCAAGATCGGCGTCGGTCTCTTGTATTTGCTCTTCGGCCTGGCGATCTTCCTCACGGGGGTCAACCGGGGGTTCATGCCCGCAGGGCGTTATCTGGGCGAGGCGATGGGGGCGTTGTCGTTCAACTGGATTTTGCTTCCGGTGTGCTTGGCGATCGGTGCGTGCGTCGTGGCGGCGGAGCCCGCCGTGCACGTGCTCACGAAGCAGGTGGAAGAGATCACGAGTGGTGCGATCTCGCGGCGGATGATGCTCTTCAGCATGATGTCGGGCGTGGGGCTCGCCATGTCGCTTGCCATGCTGCGGATTATGATGGGGATTTCGATCTGGTGGATCCTTATTCCGGGTTACTCGATCGCGCTTTTTTTGATGTTTTTCGTGCCGAAGATCTTCGTGGGGATCGGCTTCGATTCGGGGGGTGTCGCCGCCGGAGCGATGAGCGCGGCTTTTGTGCTGCCCTTTACGCTGGGTGTCTGCGATTCGTTGGGTGGCAACATCATGCGCGACGCGTTCGGCGTCGTGGGACTGATCGCGATGATGCCCCCGATCACGGTGCAGATCATGGGGTTTCTCTATAATCTGAAATTGAAAAAGACCGAAGCGCTGCTGGCCGCGACGGAGCCCGAGGCCGGCTTCGAAGAAAGGAGTGAGGACGATGCGGGATGAGGCGATAGAGATTCGTTCGCTCACACTGCTCGTGACGATCTGTGATCGGGCGAAGAGCAAGAAGATCACGGACCTCTTTACGGCCAAAAACGCGTCTTTCAATTTATTGGCGTTGGGGAAGGGAACGGCGAACTCCAAGATGCTCAACTATCTGGGCATCGGCGAAACGGAAAAAGCGGTCCATTTCAGCATCATGGCGACGAGCGAGGCAGCCGAAGCGCTGGCGAAGCTCGACGAACGGCTCGATCTGAAAAAACCGGGTCATGGGATCGCATTCACGCTTCCGATGGAAAGCGCCTATATCGATGAGTCGACGCGGTTTACCTTTGAAAAATTCGAAAAAAAGGAGGGAGGCGGGATGAAAAAGGAACGTCGACATGATCTGATCTTCGCGGTCGTCAACCGAGGCTATACTCAGGATGTGATGGATGCTGCCCGTGCGGGAGGCGCGACCGGAGGTACGATCATCCACGCGCGGGGATTTGCGCTCGAGGGGGCCGAGAAATTTTTCGGCCTGACGATTCAGCCCGAGAAGGAGATCGTGCTGATTCTTGCACGAAGCGACCGACGCGACGCGATCATGCACAACATCGTCACAAAGACAGGGGTGATGACTCCGGCGGGCGCTGTGACGTTTTCTCTCCCCGCGAGCGGTGTGGAGGGACTGCAAGAAGCGCTGCCCGAAGCGGAACGTTTGTAATATTCTATAATTGAACTCCTTGCCTCTAAAGGTTTATAATATTTATCTTGTAAAGCCGTTCTAGACTTAAAGTGAGGAGAGTGTGAGAGATGTCAGAGAGAGCCACGAAAGTCGTTGTAGCACTGGGTGGAAACGCGCTTCAGGAAGCAGGCACTCCTCCGACCGCGGAGGCGCAGCTTGCCGTCGTCCAAAAGACATGCGAATACCTCGCGGACATGAGCTGCAAGGGATACGAGCTGGCTGTTGTGCACGGCAACGGCCCCCAAGTCGGCCGGATCGTGCTCTCCCAGGAGATCGCTTCGAAGGCCGACGACAACCTCCCGGCGATGCCCTTCGACGTCTGCGGGGCGATGAGCCAGGGGTACATCGGATACCAGATCCAGCAGTGCCTGCGCGACGCCCTTCGCAATCGCAACCGCAACGTTCCGGTCGTCACGCTCCTCACGCAGGTCGTTGTTTCGGAGCACGACAAGGCCTTCCAGAATCCGACGAAACCGATCGGCCCCTTCTACACGGAAGAAGAGGCGAAGAAGCTCGCGAGCGAGAAGGGGTATGTCATGAAAGAGGATGCGGGGCGCGGATGGCGTCGCGTCGTGGCGTCTCCCGATCCCAAGAGCATCGTCGAACTGAGCGCCGTCAAGCGCCTGTGGGACAGCACGATCGTCGTCACGGCGGGCGGTGGCGGCATTCCCGTGATCGAGAACATGGACGGTTCGCTCACCGGCGTGGCGGCGGTGATCGACAAGGACCTTGCGGCCGAGCGCTTGGCGGAGGACATGGAGACGGACGTGCTCCTGATCCTGACGGAAGTCGACAAAGTCTCGATCAACTTCAAGAAGCCCAACCAGAAGGACCTTGGGCAGATCACGGTCGCCGAGGCGATTGGGTACATGGACGAAGGGCACTTCGCGCCGGGCAGCATGTTGCCGAAGGTCATGGCGGCCGTCAAGTTCGCCCGTCGTTTCCCTGGTAAAAAAGCGATCATCACGTCGCTTTTCAAAGCAGTCGACGCGCTTGAGGGCAAAGAAGGCACCGTCATCACGATGGCGTAGCCGTTGAAATAAAAAAGCGGCGCGACCTCTCGCGGAGGGAGCGCCGCTTTTTTATGGGAGCAGCGAAAGGGGGCCGTGGCTTTGAACCCGAGCGATGTCGATTCTATTCGTGTAACTGTGGTCGAATACGATCCCGCTTGGCCCGAAGCGTTCGTGCGGGAGGCGAGACGAATCGCGGACATCGTGGGAGAAAACCTGGTGACCGTTTTTCATATCGGCAGCACATCCATTCCCGGTTTGAAAGCGAAACCGATCATCGACATGTTGCCGGTCGCCTTGGACATCGCCGCGCTCGACGAGCGGACCCGGGAATTTGCTACGATCGGTTACGAGGCTAAAGGAGAATTTGGTATCCCGGGAAGACGCTACTTTCGAAAGGGCGGTCGTAGCCGCACTCATCAGATCCATGCCTTTCAATACGACGACGCGTGGAATATCGCCAGGCACGTGGCTTTTCGGGATTACCTGAGGCGGCATGACGCCGTGCGCGCCGAATACGCGGTACTCAAGTCCGACCTTGCCCGACGCTATCCCGAGGATATCGGTGCCTACTGCGATGGCAAGGATGCATTCGTCAAACGTATCGAGCGCGAGGCGCTGTTATGGTTTTGGAAGGTGCACAAATCGGCTGGCGAATCGTAATTTCTCAATGAGAACCCGCTTCTCCTAAATGAACTGCGCCCCTAAATCCGGACAGTGAAAAAGCCCCCCTCTGCGGAGAAAATACAGAGGGGGTGTTTTGTATGGACAGAAAAGCGATTGTCGCTCGACGAAAAAGGGCCTTCGAGTTATATGAGCAGAAGATACCTCAAGACCAGATCGCGCAGGAACTTGCCGTACATCCGGTGACTTTAAAACATTGGATTGCCCTGTATGTGCGAGGAAATGCGAAAGGGCTCCTCTTAGAGACCGAGGACAAAACCCCTTATTCTCCGGAATTAAGGATGACCGCCGCCCGAATGCACGAGGAAGAAGGAATGAGCCATGCGGATATTGCCGCAGCGCTCAACCTTCGAAATAGCGATTGTGTGAGAGCCTGGTGTCGGCAGTACCGAAAAGATAAAGGCATTATTCTACCTCGACCCAAAGGACGTCCTCGGACAACGCCACGACCCCAAAGCGTCGATGCCCGCCTTCGAGAGCTCGAAATGGAAGTCGACCTGTTAAAAAAAGTTCTGTACGCCTCCGGGAGGTGATGAGCCGGGAGGCCAAGTACTGCGCTATACATCATTATCGCGGAAGATATCCCATCCAGAGCATGTGCCGCTATTTCAACATCTCGTGCTCTGCGTATTACGAGTGGATTTGCCGAAAAGATGGCCCGGATAGAGATGCGGACCTGAAGGAACGGATTCGCGAAGGGTACGAGAAGTACAAGCAAACGTATGGCTACAGGCGCATTCGGATATGGCTGAAAAAGCAGTATGGCTTGAACGTCAATCACAAGGCGGTGAGGCGGATCATGAAAGAAAACGATATGCTGTCGGTGATTCGGAAACGACGCCGATACCAGAGGTATTCGAAGGCTTCCCATCTCTATCCCAATCTGCTTGAGCGAGATTTCAAGTCTCCGCAACCCAATCGCAAATGGGTGACGGATATCAGTTACATTCCGACGGCTGCGGGCACTCTTTATCTCTCTGTGATCGAGGATCTTTACGATCGCTCCATCATCAGCTACAAAATAGGAGTTCGGCCGACGGTTTCGTTGGTATTGGAGACTCTTGACGCAGCGTTAGAAAAAGAGATGGTCGCTGACGGACTTGTCCTCCACAGCGACCAAGGCTTTCAGTACTGCCATAAAACGTATTTCACACTAACGCAACGGTATGGGATAACGCCGTCAATGTCAAGAAGAGGTAACTGCCTGGACAATGCGTGTTGCGAGAATTTCTTCGGTCATTTGAAATCCGAACTGGTCAATCGCTGTCGATTCCAAACGATACGAGAAGCCAAAGATTCTTTGATGGATTACATTGACTTCTACAACAATGAACGCATACAGTTAAAAACAGAACTGGCGCCGCTCGAATATCGACACCAGTTCTATCAAACAACTTAGGTTACTTCTCACGGAGGGAGACGCTTTCGCTGTCCGGTTTATAGGGCCCAGTTCA
>JAVBRL010000094.1:0-5896 GCA_031547985.1 Synergistaceae bacterium | reverse complement strand
AAATCACTGCGCTTCCAACTGCGCGATTTCCGCTGCCCAGCGTTGCCTTAACCATTGGCCTCGGGCCTGCCCGTGGAGATTTTCAGGGATCATCGCGCCCCTTACGGCGTCCATGGCCGCGTAGTAAGTTTCGCTTTGCGCCAAAAAACGGGGCAGCGAGTGCGAATCGGCTTGAATAATGGCCGCGAACCCGCTGGCGCCCAGGGGGTGATGCCGCAAACGCTGCAGCAGGTCGACGATTTTGCCGGGTTTGACGAGGGTCCCCGCCCGCATGTGCTCTTGGGCCGCGAACTGGGCGCAGAGCAGCCAACGGCGCGGCAGCGGCATGACGCGGCTCCATGCTTCGAGCGCGCGCAAACCTCGTTTGTCGTGCCTGTAATGGTGGGGGCGTTCTTCAAGGGGAGTGAGCGCCTTGCCGAGATCGTGGCAGAGGGCGGCGAAACGCACCTCAACCCGGCCGTTCGTTTGCGCGACGTTATCGAGTACGTTCAAGGTGTGTTCGAAGGCGTCTCCTTCGGGGTGATGTTCGGGTGGCTGCTCGACGCCTCGCAACGCGTGGACCTCGGGGAACGTCACGTCGAGCAAGCCCGCGTCGAGCAAGTATCTGAAAAAAACGGAGGGGCGTTCGGACAAAAGAGCCAGCCTGAGCTCGCCCAGGAGGCGTTCGGACGGTTCGAGCCGGATTTCGTCGCGGCAACACGCCATCATCTCGAGCGTGCGCGCTTCGATGACGTAGCCGAACTGGGCGGCTTGGCGGGCGGCGCGAAGCGCGCGGACGGGGTCGTCCGTGAAGTGTGCGGACGTGGCGCGGATGATTTTGTCCGCGATGTCGCGCGACCCGCCGAACGGGTCGATCCGCTTCTCCGTCGCCAGGTCGAGCGCGATACTGTTGATCGTCGTGTCGCGTCGGCGCAGGTCTTCTTCGATCGTCGTCGAAGGGGAAAACGAGGTCGCAAATCCCTTGTGTCCAGGCCCCGTCTTCGTTTCGCTCCTGGCGAAGGCGACGTCGCAAAACGCGTCGTCCAGCCGCAGGCGAAAAACGGGAAACGCGCGGCCGATGCGAAATGCGCGCGGGAACGCCGCGCGAAAAACGTCTTCCGCGACTCCCGCAACGACATAATCCTTGTCGTGGGGCGTGGCGTGGCGTAACCGGTCGCGCACCCATCCTCCGACGACATAGGCGTGTCCTCCGAGGTCGAGAATTTTTTGCGCGAATTCGTGCTCCGTCATGTTCCTAGTAGGTGCGATAGCCCCGCAGGATCGCTTTTTCGCAGTCGTCGGCGGAAAGGGGCGGGCTGTAGAGGTACCCTTGGAAGATATGGCAGCCGAGTTTTTTGAGCGTTATCGCCTGGACGTCGGTTTCGACGAACTCGGCCAGGAGTTCCACGCCCATCGTGCGGCCAAGTTCGCTGATCGAGGAGATGATATCGGCGCTGATCTTGTTCGACGTGATGTCGCGCACCAGGCTGCCGTCGAGCTTGATCGTGGAGACGGGAAACTGTTTCAGGTAGACGAGCGAGGTGTGTCCCATGCCGAAGTCGTCGATCGCGATCTTGACGCCCATGCGGCGGATATCCGCCAGGAGGATGTTGTGCCCCATGTCGGAGCTCAAGCCCGTGGACTCCGTCACCTCCACCTTGAAGTCCGCTGGATCGATGCCGTGTTTTTTCAGGCGAGCTTCGATCTTCTCGGGCAGGTCCGCGTCGGCGAGCTGCTTGACCGAGACGTTGATCGACATGACGACGTCCGCAAGTCCCTTGTCGCGCCAAACTCGAAGCTGGCGGCAAGCTTCGTCGCAGACCCACATGCCGAGTTCCTGGATGAAGCCGATCTCCTCGGCCAGTACGACGAAAAGCGATGGCGGGATCCGCCCGATATTGTCATGTTTCCAACGGACGAGCGCCTCCACGCCGATGACTTTCCCCGACAGGCAGTCGACCTGCGGCTGATATTCCAAGAAGAGCTCATTTTTCTTGATCGAATCCATCAGGTCGTTGGCGAGTGCGCGGGAAAACGATCCGATGTCGTCCGTGCGGGCGACGAGCGAAGCGGCGGAAGTCTCTCCCAGCTTGCCGATCGCGCGAAGCAGCTCTTTGTAAGTCGCTTCGAAGCGGTATTGCTGGACTTTCTCGAGCATGCGGACGAACGGGATGTAGACGACAACACCTACCGCGATGTTCACGAGCTGCAGGATGCTGCCTGCGACGCCGCCCGAGGCGACGTATCCGCTGACCAGAGCGGGGGTGGTCCACGCCACTTCGGTGGTGGTGAGTGGCACCAGTCCCCAGCTCATGGCGGCATAGGCGACGATCGTGCATAGAAGCGGAATCAGGACGAAGGGGACGAGCAGGACGGGGTTGAGCACGATCGGCAGGCCGAAAAGCAGGGTCTCGTTGATGTTGAACAGTGCAGGAATGATCGATATCTGCGCGATCCGCTTCATGCTGCTGCGCCTTCGCGTCGCGAGCAGCGCGACGATCAGAGACAGCGTGCTGCCCGCCCCGCCGATCGAGATGTACGAGTCGAAAAACGTCTTGGTGAAGATGAAGGGAATCGGTTCACCGGCGGAACGCGCGAGTTCGTTGGCGGTCATTGCCGTCGCGTAGATTTCGGTCATGATCGGTTCGAGCGCGTTCGAGCCGTGGATACCCAAGAACCATAGCAAGTGCCGTACCAGATTGTAGAGCAGCGCCGTCGTGAGCGTGTTCCCGAGCCCCTTGAAAGGAAGATAGATGAAACTGTAGATGAACGCGTGGATGTCCGGTACGCCGAGCAAGCGCATCCCGGCCTTGAAGGCGGCGAACGCGACGAGTGTGAGGACGCCCGGGATCAAGCCCGCGAAAGCGTTCGCGATCGTGATGCTCGCTTCCTCCGAGAAGAAATGCACCCGCAGGAGCTTGAGCCGATACAGGAGCAAAAAGAGTTCGGCGGACGCGATCCCCACCAGGATGGCGAGGAAGAGCCCGTGGATCCCGGTCCATTCGTACGGAATCGCATATGCCGCCGATGCCGGTTGCATGATCGTCATCAGCGAGCAGAAGCTCACGAGGCCGACGATGATCGGGTGGATGGCATCGAGAGGGTTTTTCTGATTGTAGTTTTCGGCCAGGCTGTGCCCGATCGTGAAGACCATGACCGGCGACAATACGGCGAGCGTTCCGTTCCAGATGTAGCCGCCGAACAGGTGCCACTGTTCCCCGAAAATTGTGGCCATCAGGTTTTGGTAGCTTTTGATGGGGAAGTTGTTGACCAAAACGGCGATGGCACCGGCGATGACGATGGGCAGCATGAGTGTCAGGCCGTTGCGGATGATGCTCAAGTACTGAGAGCCCGCGATGGCCACCCAAAAGCGTGTACTGAGATGGAAGCGTTCCGTCAAACGCAAAACCTCACCGCCTCTTTCACTTGAAGAGACTGGCGAAGTCGAGCGTGTAGTTGTACCCCACGATGAACTTCACGTCGTTGCGGCTATGCTTGCCGTAAAAAGTATCGTCGTCGAAACGCAGCCAGGCCGGGTAAACTCCGAAGGACCACCCTTTCAGGGAGCCTTCCGGGGGGACGTACTCGAAGCTCAAATCCAGCTCTTGGGCTGCGATTGTACCGCGCGCGTCGTAGCTGTCGATGTTCCAGCCGTAGATGAAAGCGGCACTCGCGCGCAAGCCAGGCAGGCCCGGGAAAACGTGCTTCGAGAGATCCCACGTGGCGGAGACCTTGATCACCCGTTCGCCGTCCCAGACGAAATCGTCGAGCTGCCCCCACGTCTGGATGAAGTTGCGGTTATCGCTGTTTCCCCAGGGGGTGAGGCGAAACTGCATCTCCTTGCTGTCGGGCGCCTCGGTCTGTCCATACGCGGCGAAAAACGTCCAAGGGCCGCGTTCATAGCGGGCCGAGGCGCTGAAATGATATTCGTCGCGCGGATTTTCGGAGATGTAAGCCGCGAGTGCCTCTTCGTATTTGCCCCACAGGAAATAGCCGGTCAGCGTGAGAACGCTGCCGTCGCGCCGTGCGAGTGGGACGCTCGCGGCGATCTGCGCGTTTTTGCGAAAATCTTTGCCTTCGCCGATGCCGAAATCCACGAAAGCGGCCTTGTCCGGGCCGAATACGTAACGGGCTCCCAGCGAATGGATGTAGTCGATGCGGCTTCCGTCGCGGTGGTCGTCGCGATTTTGATGCCACTTGTTCGTGATGTCGCGAAAATCATCGTCCCAGTCGTTGTGAAAGCGATCGGCCCATCCGTAGCCCAATTCGAAATCGCCCATGCGGAACTTGGCCTCGAGACCTCGGTATCCGTGAGGATTGATGCCGCCGGAAGTCCCGATCGTCCCCACGCGGATGGGAGTGAATCCGCCCCGGAACAAAAAGCGCGTGTTTTTGCCGCCTAGGTCCAGCTTGAGCGCCGCCTCGCGATAGGAGACGCTGCTGGAATCCTCGCCGGTGCGAGTGTCGAATTTGAGCACTTCCGAGTTGCCGTGGCCGTGTCCCAAGTTCATGGCTAAACTCCCATCGAAGCCGACGACGCTCCACGCATAGCCCGAGCGGAAATCGGCTCCATAGCCGAACGCGTTCACGCGGATTTCTCCGATATCGCTGCTGCCCGCGCCGTGATTGCTGCGGTCCCGGCCATAGTACGTGAGGCGGAAGTTCATCTTGGCATCACGCCAGAAGCTCCCGGCGGATGGAGCTTGAGTCGCCGGCGGTTCTTCGGGGACGTCGAATTCCAACAGGGGGTCGGGGCGGTCTTCGTTTTCCCCTGCGGAAGACGCGTCTACCTGCCCCATCGAATGTGATGGAGACAATAGGATACAAAGGGTCGCGACGCACACGACAAAAATCAAAAAAACTTTTGACCGTCTTTTTTTAAGCATTCATGCTCTCTTTCACGATTTTTCAGTGGAAACTTGGAAACCATTATAAAACAGCGCGCGCCTAAAGGCGAGTACATGGGGACATTCATTGCACGTTCAAATGGGGGGGGACAAGGAAGGAACGGTGTCCTGAAGCACGAAAATGTGATTGACTTAATCATATGTCCGACATATGATTAAGTGGTCGAAATAAAATGCGCCACCATAGTAAAACATTAAGCGACATACTTTAAAGAAGGATGTGATCCGTCGTGAACAAGAGGATATCCGAAATCAGAGAACAGGTGCTTGGGGCGGTTCCGAGCGTGGATATCGTCAGGGGACGAATCTACACGAAAATACACCGTGAAAACGTCCCCCTTCCGGTCGTGACGCGAAACGCTCTGTCGCTCGCGGAGCTGTACGAGACGATGCCCCTCGCCATCCATGATGGGGAGTTGATCGTCGGATCGCCCACCGCCGCGCGAAAGGCGGCGCAGATCTTCCCCGAAGTGCAGTCGGGGTGGCTGGGAAGCGAATTGGAAGGGCTCGGCACTCGCGAATGGGATCCCCTTGTGCTGCAACCCGCGGACCGCAAAGAACTTGAGGAGGAGATCCTCCCATTTTGGCGAGGCAAGACGATCAACGAACGCGTTTTCAGGCAGCTTGGCAGGAAGACCAAAGAATTTCTCTATCGGGATCCCGATGAATACCCCACGAAACCGAGCTGTTTGATTGACAATTTTTCCCTGCTCGAAAAAGGGATCGGTACGACGGTCCCCAACTACCGGGCCGTCCTTGAAAAGGGCGCGCTTGCGTTGCTGCGCGAAACCGAAGCTGCGCGCGAGCGGTTGGATCCCACGGCGCCTGAAAACGTGGATAAGATCGTGTTTTACGAAGCTGCCGAGATCGTGCTGAAGGGGTTCATGCGCCTAGCGGAACGCTATCACGAACTGGCCCTCTCCATGGCCCGCGAAGAACGGAACATGGGGCGCAAAGAGGAGCTTTTGGAGATCGCGCGAATCTGCAAAAAAATTCCCGCGCAGGTCCCG
>JAVBRL010000225.1:0-6280 GCA_031547985.1 Synergistaceae bacterium | reverse complement strand
GACGACGTCGAGTGTCGCGAGGTCGCGCTGCGAGGCCGTCCCCCGGGCGAGGTTGGCTCCGCCGTGGATCAAAAAATCGCTCATCGCCTGTGCGACGCAGGGAGGTTTCGGCCACGTCGTCGAGGCGTTGTTGAGGTAGATTGTCATCGCGAGCGCTCCGGCCCCAATCGAACCCTATCCGACGACGAGCGGTTTGTCGGCATCGAACAGCGCTTCGGTGATTTCGAACATGTTCGAGATCGTTCCCACCGCGATCTGGTCCGTGATCTCGAAATGCTTGACGCACGTGCCGCAGACGAGAACGGACGCGCCGCGCTGCGCTAGGATTTTCAGCGTGTCGCTGCACGACGAGTCCGCGGTCGCCAAAAAGACGGCCCCGTTCATCAGTGCCACGGTTTCGGGCGGTGTGTCGTCCTGCGCGAGCGTGCTCAAAAACATCTTCATAAGCGCTTCTCCCAGTTCGACCGATTCGCCGCCGAGCGTGCGGCTCGTCAAAAGGACGGCTTTTGAAATTTTTTCTTTTTTTTCGCTTTTCCCGCGCCGCGTTTGCGCGTCGGCACTTTCCGCGACACGTGGCGGCGTTTCGGACGCGCCGGTTCGCGATGCGCTGAGCGCGACTGCGCCTTCGGTTTTTTGAGACGTCACGGTAAAGCCTTGTTTTTCCAAAAAGCGCGTGACGTTCGAAGCGGCCGGTTCGCCGTCGACCAGGACGCAGAGCTCACGCTCTCCGTCGTCAACGGCGGCTTTCGCTTTCAGGACCGGTTGGGGGCACGCGAGCCCCCGCGCGTCGATACGAAGCATGGTCGTTTCCTCCTTGAAAGGGGGATCTGTTTTCTTTAGGAAACCCTGTGACGAATGATAACTCGAAGTGCGCCCTAAAGAACAGGTTCGTTTTTACGATATGATGTGCCCCATGGAAGATCGCAATCCGAAATTCATGGAAACGGAAAATGTACCCCGCCTGCTCGTTCGCTTCGCGGCTCCGGCGGCGGTGGGGATGATTGCCAACGCGCTTTACAACATCGTCGACCGCATTTTCGTCGGGCAGACGGTGGGGGCCGACGGTTTGGGCTCCTTGGCGCTCGCCTTTCCGTTCATGCTGTTTTTTATCTCGCTCGGCCTGTTGGTCGGCACCGGGACGTCGTCGCTCATCTCCCTGTCGCTGGGGGCAAAAGATCAGGAGGGCGCCGACCGGGCGTTCGCGTGCGGATGCGTGCTGATGGCTCTGTGTTCGCTTCTTTACGTGCTCTGGGGGTTTGCGTTTTTGGATCCGCTCTTGCGCCTTTTCGGTGCGAGCGAACACCTGCTTCCCGACGCTCGCGCGTATCTCGAAATCATTTTCGCGGGGACGTTTTTCGGCGGGTTCGCGTTTTTCCTGAACTTCTGCATTCGCGCTTCAGGTAGCCCCAACGTGGCGATGGGGACGCTGCTTTTGGGCGCGGGGGCCAACGTGCTGCTCGACGCCTGTTTCGTAATCGGCCTGGGGTGGGGCGTGCGCGGCGCGGCTTTTGCG
Source organism: Synergistaceae bacterium (assembly GCA_031547985.1). Lineage (GTDB taxonomy): Bacteria > Synergistota > Synergistia > Synergistales > Synergistaceae > JAVBRL01. The sequence continues at coordinate 4,767 of JAVBRL010000225.1, read as the reverse complement.
ACCATCCTCGCGCAGGGCGTTTCGCTTGCCTGGGCGGCGGGCTTTTTGTTCTTCGGAGGAACGCGCCTTAAACTGCACGCGCGTTTTTTGATCCCCAAGCCGCGCCTCGCGGGGCGCATCCTGCTGATCGGCATGCCCTCGTGCATTCTCGAACTGTGCTTCGCACTGCTGATGTTTTTGATCAACCGCCTGGCGCAGTCATATGGCGGGGATTTGGCCATTTCGGCCATGGGCATCTTCCTGAGCCTCGACTCGCTGCTTTTTCTTCCTTCCATCGCGGCGGGCGAGGCGTGCCGCCCGATCATTGGGTACAATTTCGGCGCCGGAAAACCTCTGCGCGTGATCCAGACGATTAAACTCACGATCGTCTTCGTCACGCTCTTTTACTGCCTGAGCATGATCGTCGTGCTTTTTTTCGCCGAAGGGCTCGTGAAGTTCTTCAACGCGGACAATGCGGAGCTGATCCGCCTGACGGCTCTCGCCATCCGTGTCGGATATATCACGATGCCGCTCATGAGCGTCTCGCTCGTGATGAGCTACGCCTTTCAGGGCATGGGCAAGTCTCGGCAGGCTTTGATCCTTTCGCTCGTGCGGCACGTGTTTTTGCTGTTTCTGCCGCTCGCCATCCTGCCGCGCTTTCTGGGGTTGCTCGGGATCTGGTTGATCTTCCCGGTGAGCGATGTGGGGTCGCTGTTTTTGGGCGTTTTCTTCATGAAGCGGGAGTTCCGCAGTTTGCGCTCGCAGGGTGCGGGGCTGGGCGGCGAACGCGCGAATCAGTCGCTTTCCTGAACGAGCCTCAAGGCTTCCTCGTACGGGACCGGTTTCGAGAAGACGAATCCCTGCCCCTTGGGGCATCCGTTTTCCCGCAGCCAGTGGAGGTGCTCTGTGGTCTCGACCCCTTCGGCCACGACGCCGAACCCCAGCGCGAGCGAGAGGTTGATGATCCCCTGTAACAGCAGAAAGTTCTTGTTCAAATCCTGTCCCGGAACGGGTGCGAAGAGGTTGCGGACGAAGCTCTGGTCGATTTTCAGATAGTCGATGGGGAGTTGCTTGAGATATTGCAGCGACGAGTAACCGGTGCCGAAATCGTCGAGCGCGATGCAGATGCCGTGGTTTCGGATGCGCTTCATTTTCGCCGCGGCGGAGGCGAAGTCGTCGATCAGTGCGTTTTCGGTGATTTCGACGACGAAGTTGTTGCGGATGACGCCGCACGCGTCGGAAAGACGGCAGACGAAGTCGGCATAGTCGTCCTTCCAGATGTCCTTCGTAGACGAGTTCACGCTGATGAAAAGCGACGGCATGATCTTGTTCCACTCGGCGAGCGTGCGACAGGCGCGCGTCATGATGTAACGGTCGATGGCGCTGATCAACCCCGTCTCCTCCGCCTGGGGAATGAAGTATTCGGGCGTGATGATGCCCGATCCGGGATGGTCCCAACGTGCGAGAGCCTCGAACCCGGCGAGGTTCGGTGTATCTCCCAGGATCCAATAGATGGGCTGGAAGTAGAGTACGAACTGTTCACGCGCGAGTGCGTCTTTCATCTGTGCCTCGTAGGTCAGGATGTCGCCGGGCGTTCGCCTGCCGTCGTTCGAATCGGTATCCCCGTAGACGGAGACGCTGGAAAGTCCCTGTTTTTTCGCCTGGCGCACGCTCGCCTGGAGACGGCTTAGCATATTCCCTTCGCTTTCGTGCATATGCGCGTGCATCAGGACGCCGAACGAAGCGCTGGGGAACGTCGTGATGCCGGAAATCTGAATGGGTTTTTCGATCAGCGTCTGGGCTCGCCGACACATTTTCACGAGGTCGTCCTTGCTTTGCGTTCCGGGAATGAGGAACAAAAACTCGTCCCCTCCCGTGCGGTAAAGCCTGCGGGGGTGGTTGAAGTATTGTCCGAGCATGCCGCCCGCCTGTTCCATCAGGGTGTCGGCCCCTTTGACGCCCAGTTTTTCGTTGACGAGGGCGAAACGGTCGAAGTCCATCAGGAGGATCGAAAAGGGCTCTTTGCGCCTCATGAGGTCCTCGATGTCGGCGGAAAAGAGCGCTCGGTTCGGCAAGCGGGTGAGCGGATCGTAAAAAGCGATTTTCGCGAGTTTCTTCTCGGCTTCTTCGAGTTTGTCGAGCGTGTTGTTGAGCGTACCGGCCACTGTCGAGATGGCGTCGTTTCCGGTGGTGGGAAAACGGTTGCCGGAAAGCCCTTTTTCTTCGATTTCGTGGGCAATGTCCCGCAGTGTGCCGAGGCGCCGCAGGATGAGTTTGTCGAGCACGAAGTTCAAGATCACGACGATGACAAGTCCCAGGGCTGAAAACGCCCAGCTGAAAGAGCGGACCGTCGCAATCCGCTCTTTGTTGATGTCACGAGCTTCGCTCAAGACGAAGACGAAATCGTCGCCTCCGAGCATCTCTGGTTGGAGGATGTAACAATTCGCCACGTCTTCGTCGGACGTATCGATCCAATCCCTTTGTTTCGTTTTTTTCATATCGGCGACGCGGTTTTCGATTTCGGGCGGTGTTTGCGGTGACGTGAGGTCGTAGAAATCCACCGGTATCTGCATGACGGAATTGATCTGGGGCAGACGTTTGGCGAGCAGCGAGCCGATCAGGAAAATACCGCGCGGCGGCCCGCCGCTGTCGCTTTTCAGGATGACGTGCGCGCCCGCGAAATAGCTCCACTCTCCGACGCGAATGATTCCACCGAACCCTTTGCCGTTTTCCAACTGCTTTGCCAACGACGAAAAGCCCACGACGAGATCTTTTTTTTCCACGTCGCTCAAAGGGATGCTTTGTCCGTCGCGGTCGAAGCGCCCCGAGGCGGCCAGTCCGCCTTCAAGCGTCAAGAGCGCGTAAAAATCGAAGGCCATCATCGTCTCGGGCGAAATGGACTGGAGCTGCTCGCGTTCGAACGACGGATCGCGCGTTTCCATGAAGGCATACGAATCGTCCCATACCGCCCAGGACGTGATGTAGCGCTCCATGTTCTCCTTTTCGTACGTGAGCGAGCCGAGCAGTCGTTTGATATCCCGCTCCAGAAATTCGCGTTCCCTGGTTTCGTATTTTCCCGCGACGTAACGTTCCAAAAAAAAATTGGCGCACCAGAACGTGAGGGCCGTCACGAGCACGATGCCCAGGAGCGTTTTGTTTCTGAGCGTCATACGTGGCCCCCCTTTCGCAAGGTGTCGCGCCGATTAACAGTTCCCCCGAAATACTATAAGAAATTTTGAAATTTTATTATACACGCACGACGCGTGTTTTCAGCGCGTATTCGGGTGTACGCAGATCTCTCCGCCGCCGAGGACGATGTCCGAAGCATCGTAGAAGACCATGCGCTGCAGGGGTGCCGGTGCGAACTGCGGACGGTCGAAGCGCGCGACGATATATTCGGGGCGGACGCTTTCGATCGTACAGGGCTCCAGGGAACCGGTCGAGCGGATTTTCGCGAACGCGCGCGTGCCTTCTCTAAAGGCCTCCGGAACGAGCAGGTGGGGGTTTTCCATCATGACCCGCTCTTGATAGGCGCTCTCGCGAGGGGCCAGCACGATCGTGTTCGCGGTCGGATCGATCGCGACGACGTAAAGCGGAGTTTTGGCGGGAATGCCAAGTCCTCGGCGTTGGCCCAGCGTGAAGTGGGAGATCCCTGGATGCGTTCCCAGGCGGCGCCCCTCCAGGTCGACGATCGGCCCCGGAGTGTCTTGGGCAAGCAATTTTCGATAATCGTCTTCCATCGAAAAACAGATGTCCATGCTGTCGGGGCGCTCCGCGCAAGCGAGGCCCGCGTCGCGCGCGAGGGCGCGGACTTCGTCTTTGGTCAACGTGCCCAGGGGGAAAAGAATTCGGTTGAGCCGTTCGCGTGCGACGCCGTAGAGGAAATAGCTCTGGTCGCGCGCGGTGTCGAGCGCGCGAGCGAGGCGGGCGGGCGCGCCCGGGGTGCGGACGATACGCGCGTAGTGTCCCGTGGCGAGCGCGAAGTCTTCACCCGCGAATGGAGCTGCCTCGAGAAGGCGTTCCCACGCGGCGCCGAACTTGATTTTTTCGTTGCAGTCCACGCAGGGGTTGGGGGTGAGACCGCGTTCGTACGCGCGGCAGAACCGTTCGATCACGCATCCGTGAAACTCCCGCCTCAGGTCGATGGCCAAAAAGGGAATGCCGAGCTGCTCGCAAACGTTTTTGGCCAGCTCGTTCTCGTCCAATAAAAAAAGGGTTACCCCCACGACCGCATACCCCTCCTGGGCGAGAAGGTATGCGGCGACGCTCGAATCGACGCCGCCGCTCATCAGGACGGCAACGCGTTTTTTTTCGTTCTCGCGCACTCTCCGTATCCGTTCCATGGGTTTAAAATACGCGTCAAGAGGGGACGTTTGTCAAGGGGGTGTCCGGATGGAATCGAAATACGTCGCATGGCTCATGGAGAAAGTAAAGGCGTCGGGAATCGAGGATGCCGTCGTTTCGTGGGAGTGGTGCCGCGAAGGGGCACTTTGCTTTGGGCTCGCGCCGCGCGTTGCGGAAGCGCTCGCCCTACAAAACGGTTTTTGCCCCGATCGTTACGAGCGGAATATTGGCACCTTAGGTCATGCGGGGCAGGAAAAATTGTTGGTGTGTCGTGTCGCGGTCGTCGGCTGCGGCGGCATTGGAGGGTGGCTTGTGGAGCTGCTCGCGCGCCAGGGGTTCGGCCAGCTCGTCCTGATCGACGGCGACGTGTTTGCCGCCAGCAATTTGAATCGCCAACTCCTCTGCCGCGAGGCGGATATCGGGGTACCCAAAGCACGTGCGGCC
>JAVBRL010000216.1:0-6573 GCA_031547985.1 Synergistaceae bacterium | reverse complement strand
ACCAATTAAACTTGCGGCGGTCCGGGCCGTTGTACCCGCCACAAAGTGCTCGATCAATTTCGCTTGTTTTTCAGTACTCAACCTGCTTTTTCGCATACGACAATCCTAGACTTTTTTCGTTATCTAGGACAGCCCCAAAATAAAAAAAGGTCCGCTTCTGCGGGTGCGCGTTTGATCCCCTCCCAATCGAGGAGCGTGAGCGAATCGGGTCCCCGCATCACGTTCGCGCCTCGGATATCCATATGGGCCAACACGTACCTTGGGGGTGCGTCGCGCAGGGTACGGGCGAGTTCGTCCAAGCGCGCCGCCGCGTCTTGGATCGTCTTCGAATCCCTCAGGACGATGCGCCCGGCGTCTTCGGGGAGTGGCGAGGGTACTCGTGCCAGAAAGCGAAGCAAGTCGCCACAAAACGGCGTGGAGAAATCTTCCTGCATCAACCGGGACGCCTCGGGAGCGGAGGCGTCGATGTTATGCAGGTCTCCCGTCAGCTCAGCGAGGGCGCGGATTTCACTTTCCGGCGGCTCGCGTTCTTCGAGTGTCTCGCCTTCGATGTATTCAAAGAGGGCGTAGACGTTTTCGTCATCCGCGCAGGAATTTTTCCCGTCCAGGGTCGCGACGGGGTGCACGACGCGGCCTTCGAGAGGGTCCTTCCCGAGCCATGCGACGACGGATAGATAATCGTCCAAGTGCGCCGTCAGTTTCGGCGTCGAAGCCCTGCTTTGAGGATAGGCTTTGAGGAAGTAGGCGCCTCGGGAGGTGTCTACGCGGTAGGCCAATGCCGACCAACCGCCCTTTTGTCGAGTGATTTTGTACGTGCGAATGCCGTACCGTGCGACCAGGATTTCGCGAAACGCCTCCAAAGCTGCCCCCCTCCTTCCCGGAAAAGCCGCGTTCAAGACGTTTTTGAGTATAGCGCGTCTTAAGAGTCCGTGCCCTAGAATGAGTTATAATTTCTGAATTCGACATCACGGATACCGGGGTGGGCACGGGGCAAAAATTATTTAAAGAACGAAAGAGAGTTTGAGTGGACAATCATGCCGACGACGGCGAGTTTCGTGACGGCGGCCCTGCAGATTGTCGGCGGGCTGGGACTCTTTCTCTTCGGAGTCGAGGAGAGCTCCCGCTCCTGCCAGACGGCGCTGGGCGAAGCCTTTCAGGATTATCTGGAAAAGATCATTTCGATGCGTTTCGGGGCCTTCACGTTCGGAGTGCTGCTTTCTTTTATCTCGCAGAGCAGCACGATCGCGGTCTCGTTCGCGGTGGGGCTCGTCGACGCGGGCCTGTTGCGCTATGCGGGAGCCGTGTTGGTGATGGTCGGTGCCTCCGTGGGAGCGCCTCTGACGGTCTTTTTCCTCAGTTTCGACATCGCCCGTTGGGCACCGCTCATGTTCGTGTTCTTCATGTTGCTTGCCAAGACGAGGGGCAAGTTCACGCGCCGTATCGGCACGATCGGGCGCGGCGTCGCGTTGATCTTCTTCGGCATGTACATCATCCAATGGGGCGTGGGGACGGTCGTGGAGTCGGAATCCATCCGCAACATGATTGTCTGGAGTGCCTCGTCGCCGTTTGCGTTCGCGGGTGCGGCCTTTGTAGCGACACTCATTCTGCAGAGCAGCTCGGCTGTCATGGCCCTCGTCTTCGCGCTGATTTCGTCCGGCGCGGTCGGTTTCGCGCAGGCGGTTCCGGTTGTATTGGGCATTCATTTGGGAACCGCCGTACCCGTTTTCCTCGCAAGTATGGGGGGGCGTTCGAACGCGCGACGGCTTGGCGTGCTGAACTTGCTTTATAAAATCGTGGGCGTGGCGTTGAGCGCGCCGTTTTTGTTCGTCGTGGCCCGCGCACTCGAACGCCTGGCTTCGCCGGAAGCGACGTCGCTGGCGTTGATGCTGGGGTTCGTCGCCGTTTTGAACGCGGCGTTTTTCCTGCCGTTCACGAAGAAGATCTCGATCGCCACGCTGCACTGGTTTCGCTCGTCGGCGGACAGCGTGGGCGAGTCGTACAACCTCGACCCTGCCTCGGCGAAGATCCCCGATCTCGCTTTGCAACTTCTGTCGAAGGAGATGGAGCGCTTCGCCCGCTATTTGCGCGAATACCTCTACCTGCTGATCACGACGGATTCGCGTTCGTCGCGCGTCGACGAATTTCTGGAGGGGCTTCCGGAACTGGGGAAAAACTGCATGCGCTACCTGAGAAGTATTCGCTTCCCGGCCGGGATGGCTCCGCCCGCCCTTTACGAAAGCCTGCTCTATTCGCTCCTGGGGATGCGCAACCTCTCGCGGGTCTTTCGCAAGGAGTTCACGCCCGCGCTGCGCGACGGCGCGCGTGATATGCCTCCACTGATCGAGCGTTCCGAGTGGAGCCTTGGCGTGCGCAACTTTCGGGACCTTGTGGAGCTTGCCTTGAACCGGTTCATCCGGCACGAAGGCTCGAGCGACCCGATCCAGGAGCTGCACCAGAATTTCAAGGAGATCGAAAAAAACCTCGAGGAGAGATGGCTTCGCGAAGGAGAATCCCCACTGTGCGCGCACGACCTCGAGATTCTCATGGCCATGGGCAACGCTTCCGACTCCGCGCTCGAAATCGTGCGTGGCTGCGAGACGGCCGAGCGCCTCGAAGTGCTCGACAAGGCGGAGGAGTGACGACATGATGTTTGTATGGTTGGCTGTTCTGGTCGGTGCGGCATTTTTGCTCGTGTTGGCGTTGTATTCCGGCGTTTCGAAGATCAAGGAGCGAAGCGCGGCGATGGAGCACTCGACGCGCGAGCTATTGCTGCGCCTGCAGAGCGTCGAAGGGGCGATCGAGCGGACGGAACGGACGCTCGGCGAGGGGTTGGCGGCACTGCGCACGGAGCTGCGGGCGAATTTGCGCGACAACCGCGAAGAGCTCGCCGCGCGGCTCGATGCGTTTGCGCGGCAGATATCGAACCTGACGCAGTCGACGCAGGAGCGCCTCGAACTGCTGCAGACGGGAAATGAGGAGAAGCTCGAGAAGATGCGCGCCGTCGTCGACGAAAAATTGCACGCGACGCTTGAACAGCGCCTCGGCGAGGCGTTCGCGAACGTCTCGGAGCGTCTCGAAAAAGTTCACCAGGGACTGGGAGAGATGAAGGCCGTCGCGGGGGACGTGGGCGACTTGAAGCGCGTGCTGTCGAACGTCAAGATCCGCGGCACATGGGGCGAGATCCAATTGGGAAATCTGCTCGAACAGATCCTGGCGCCGGGGCAGTACGGTGCGAACGTGGCCGTGAGGCCGGGGTCGCCGGAGCGCGTGGAGTTCGCCGTGCGCCTGCCCGGAGGAGACGGCGCGGCGGGAGACATGCCCGTGTGGCTGCCAATTGACTCGAAATTCCCGCAGGAGGACTACCTGCGCCTCGTCTCAGCAAGCGAGGCGGGAGACGCCGTGGCCGTCGCGGAGGCGCGAAAAGGGCTCGAAAGACGTTTGCTGGAAGAGGGGCGAAGCGTCTGCGTCAAATATGTCGAGCCGCCGTACACGACGGATTTCGCCATCGTGTACCTTCCGGTCGAGGGGCTGTACGCGGAGGTGTTGCGCATGGACGGGCTTTGCGAACGCCTGATGCGCGACCATCGTGCCGTCATCGCGGGCCCCACGACGATCGCGGCGTTGCTCAACAGCCTCCAGATGGGTTTTCGCACGCTCGCGATCCGCAAGCAGTCGAGCGATATCTGGGCGCTGTTGGGGCAAGTGAAGACCGAATTCGGAAAATTCGGCGACGTGCTCGCCAAGACGCGCGAAAAGATCGAGCAGGCCGGGCGGGAGATCGGCAACGCCGAAGTGCGCACCCGCGCGATCGAGCGGAAGCTGCGCAAAGTGGAATCCGTACCGCTCGTTTCGGGGGATGCCCCCTGCGAAGGGGAGTTGCCGGGCGAGACGGAGAGCGATGACGTTTTCGGGGGGTAGGATGCGATGAGAGAGCCGAAGGAAACGTTCGAACGCGACCTGCAGGAGTCCGCCCCGGGTGTTCCTTTAAGCCTGAGCAAGGTGGGCGTCACGAATATGGAGCGCCTGATACGGCTTCGGCGTAAGACGGCTTCCGCGCATGGATCCGAGCGGTTTTTTTTCGCCAAGATGGACCTCTTCGTTCACCTGGACGCGTCGCAAAAAGGAGCGCATATGTCGCGTTTCGCCCAGTCGATCGAAGAACTGGTCGACGAAGTGTCGAGCCAGCTCGCTCCCGACGCGGAGACACTGGCCGAACGCTTGGCGCGGGAGATCGCGCGTGCGCACGGCACGTTTCGGGCCGAGGTGCGTTTGCGTGCTCGCTACGCGCAGCGCAAGACCACGCCCGTTTCGAACCGTCCGACCGAAAACCTGTACACGTTTTTAGGTATGGCGTGCAGCGACGGCACCCACGCGCGCCGTTGCGTCGGCGTCGAGGTGCAGGGGATGACCGTGTGTCCCTGCGCCCAGTCGATGGTTTCGGAGATGGCCGAGGGACGCCTTGCGAAGATGGGGTATGGGGCGGAAGAGTCGCGCGCGATCCTGGCGGCACTCCCGCTCGCGAGCCACAACCAGCGCGGCACGGCGACGCTCGTTTTGGGGACGCGGCATCCGATCGCCGCCGAACAGCTGGTGGAGATCGCGCAGGGAGCGATGAGCGCGGAGATCTACGAGATGCTCAAGCGTCCCGACGAGCTGTGCGTCGTCGAGCGCGCGCACGAGCATCCGCGTTTCGTCGAGGACGTCGTGCGCGAGATGATTTCAGGTACGTTCATGGCGTTTCCAGCTCTGGGCGACGACACGTTTGTCCTCGCGCGGCAGGAGAATTTCGAGAGCATTCATTTCCACAACGCTTTCGCCGAAAAATCGGGGCTGCTCGGAGAGGTCCGTGCTGAACTCGACGGAAGCGCGAAAACGAATCCGATCGCTAGGGAGGTGTCTTTGGATGAATGGCTTGGAAGCCCCTTTGGAGAAGCCTGAGGCGTTTTCGATCGCCTGGGGGATCGGTGGAGCGGGGCACTGGCTCGCGGAGTGCGTCGACCTCCTGGAACGACAGTGTCCCGGCGCGGACCTTTTTTTGTCGCGCGCGGCGCTCGAGGTGCTCGGCATGCACGGGCTCCACGAACGCGCGGCGAAATCGGCGCGGCGGTTCCTGCTGGAAAAAAGCGACGCGTCCGTCGAGGCGTGCTGCTTCACGGCGAATCGCTACCAGCTTCTGGTGCTCGCCCCGGCGACGGCCAACAGCGTGGCCAAATTCGCCCGCGGCATCGCCGACAGCCTGCTCACAAACCTGTTTGCCCAAGCCGGCAAGTCGCGCATACCGACGCTCGTGCTGCCGACGGACCAGGTCTCGCGCGTCGTCACGAAGACGCCCGCGGGAAAGGAAATCATCCTCCACCCGCGTGCCGTCGACCTGGAAAACGTCTCACGCCTCGTGGCCATGGAGGGCGTGGAAGTCTTCGCGAATGTGGGGGCACTCTCCCGGAGGATCGAGGAACTGGGGGCGCTTCACCCTAAATAGTGAGCGAGCGTCTCCATCAGTTCGTCCACATCGACCGGTTTGGCGATGTGTCCGTTCATCCCCGCGCCGAGGCAGTTGCGCACGTCTTCTTTGAAGGCGTTGGCCGTCATGGCGAGGATGGGGACTCCCCGTGCTCCGGCTACCCCCGACGAACGAATCTGTTTTGTCGCCGTGATGCCGTCCATCCGGGGCATCTGAACGTCCATCAGGATCAGGTCGTAACGCCCGCCATGTTCCCGAAACATCTCCACGGCTTCGAGGCCGTCTTGTGCGTTATCGATGGACAGGCCGGTTCCCTCGAGCATGGCGGTGACGATCTCGCGGTTGATTTCGATGTCCTCCGCCAGCAGGAGCGATTTACCCTCCCAGTTGGGGAGTGAGTCCGAAGGCGTTCCTTGGGGGACGTCTTCGCGGATCTTCTCCGCCCAGCCGACTTTCACGTCGAACGCGAAGCATGACCCGATGCCGGGTTCGCTTTCGGCGCGGATAACGCTCCCCATCAAGTTGACGATCTTCTGGGATATGGCGAGTCCCAAACCGGTGCCGCCGAACTTGCGCGTGATGCCGCCGTCCGCTTGTTCGAACGTCTTGAACAGGCGTTCTTGTTGTCCGAGCGAGATGCCGATCCCGTTGTCCCGGACCGCAACGTGCAGGGTGGACGTGTTCGCGCCCAAGGGTGTCTCGCGGACGGCGAGCGAGACGGTGCCGCCGTCCGGCGTGAATTTCACAGCGTTGCCGAGCAGGTTGATCAGGACCTGCGAGAGGCGCAGCTCGTCGGCGATCATATCGTGCGAGAACGAACCCAGGCACGAAAAGTCGAGCGTCTGGCCCTTTTCGTCCGCTTTGACCTGAATGACCTCCCGCACGCGGCGAAGCATCTTTTCGAAGTCGAACGGCTCTGGGGAGATCTCGAATTTGTCGGCTTCAATCTTCGACATGTCGAGGACGTTGTTTAAAAGCCCGAGCAAATGCGTTGACGCCGTGATTACCTCGTCGATTGACGAGCGCACCTTGTCGGGCTCGTCCGCCGAGCGGCGCGCAATCTGGGACATACCTATAATGGCGTTTAGCGGCGTGCGTATCTCGTGGGATAT
>JAVBRL010000014.1:0-11947 GCA_031547985.1 Synergistaceae bacterium | reverse complement strand
GGGGCCGTCGCGCAACCTACCATAAAAACTGACACCGATCCAGTCCACCCAATCGTCGCCGGGGTAATAATTTCGAATCGCGTTGCCGGGGTTTTGCGTGCTTGACGGGTGCCCGAAAGCGTCGGCGTGAAAGACCCACGTTACATTGAAGGCACCTTCGGAGCGAAAGAGGCTCACGATGTGCCGGTACGCGTATTGAAAAAGATAGGCTCCTTCGGGCCCCCCCCCGTTCCAGGCCGCGCTCCAGGGAAACCACGCGCCGTTGCCCTCGGGGCCGAACTCGATCATCACCGGACGACCGAAATCGCGCACGTCGCATGCGTAAGCGCGAAGAGGCGCGTCGAAATCCCCCCGGGCGATCCGTGCGAGCGTGTACTTTTTTTCCGCAACCCCTTGCACGCGGGTGCTCCACGGCATCATGCCGACCAGCGGGACGATGCCCTGGTCCGAAAGCGTACGACAGCGCGCGGCGTCGAAACGGATTCCCTGGTTCCAGTGATCGCTCCAGTAGCACCAGGCGAGCCCTTTCCCAGCCAAGTAGATAAAGCGCGCGACAGCCTGTTGTGTGACCGTGTCGTCCCACAATCCAAAGTCCGGGTGCGCACAGTGATAGATCTGTCCCTCTTCGGGCGGTAGAACCTTGCGTGCGTTTTTGTCCTGTGTGTTCGCCGAAGCGCAATGGAACGGCAGAAAAAAAAATAGAAAAGGCAAGAGAAAGAAGGTGGTGATTGAGAAGCGTCTCACGGTGAGTCCTTTTTAGTTTTTTTGCGCCTGTGGTATATGACATAGCCCGTGACGATGACGATGCAGAAAAAAATGAGGGCAAGCGTTATAGTGTGCAGGTTTTCCATCAGCAGTTGTTTGTTATCCCCGATCCAGTAGCCTAAAAGCGCCAACACCACGACCCAAATGCCCGCGCCCAGAGCCGTGAAGAGGCAAAACGACAAAAGTGGCATTCTGGCCACGCCGGCGGGAAGCGAGATGTACTGGCGGATAACCGGTAACAGCCGCCCCGTGAACGTGCTCACCGCACCGTGTTTGGCGAAAAACGCTTCGGCTTTGTCGAGCGATGCGGGGGTCACGAAAAAATAGCGGCCGAACTTTTCGAAGAAGCGGCGCCCCCATTTGACGGCGATCCAGTAGTTAAAAAGCGCCCCCAAAAGGCTCCCTAAAACCCCCGAGACGATTACCCAGGCGAGATTCATCTGTCCTGTGTAGGCGAGGTAGCCTGCTGGAGGGATCACCACTTCGCTTGGGAAAGGGACGAACGAGGATTCCAAAAACATGAGCACCGTCACGCCAGGGTATCCCAGGCCTGAGACGATGTTCACGACCCATTCGACGGTTGTGTGAAAGAGCGTTGATGCCCAATCGATGAAGCGGGAAAAAAAATGAACGGCCTCTGCGAACATCGAAAAGCTCCCTTCGTACTCAAGAGCAATAAGATAGCGCGCACCGCCCCATATTGCAAGCCGGGGGTATTCGGAGTAGACTATGCACTCAATCACTTTGGACCTGGAGGACGACGAACCTTACAATGCCTGATCCCGACACTTTAAAAAACACTTTGGAGGCGGATCCAAAATCTTTTAGCAAGCCGAACGCGCGACGGATGCGTTGCGCGGTTGTCGTTGCGGGGCAGATCCCCGGCGCTTTCGGCGAGTCTCCGCGCGAATACCTGCTCGCTAACTCTCCGGTGAACCTGCCGGACGAATTCGACATCGTGGAATGGAGCCGCCAGCCGAGCTGCCATTACACGCTGAGCCTCACTTACGACCTTGCCGAGCTTTTGCGCTCGCTCGCGCGCGACGGGTACGACGGTTTCATCGTCGTCAGCGGCGCGGACGTATTGGACGAGATGGCGTATCTGGTCGACCTCTTGTGGAACCTGCCGCACCCTGTGATTTTCGTGGGGGTGACCACATCGGTCGAGCGCGCGAGCAGCAGCACGTTCGTCGACGTCGTACAGGCACTCACCTGTATTTCCGAGTCGTGCCTGCATGACTGCGGCGTGATGATCCTGAACATGGGCAACGTGCTCGCCGCCTCGGAGGTCATCAAGGTTTCGAACTACAAGGGCCCCGATTTTCTCTCGCTCAACAGAGGACCGATCGCCGAGGTCCTCGACCGGAATTTTTTTCATATCCGGACGCCGGAGCGCCCTGTCATGCTGCGGGACGATCCGATTGTCCCCGCCAAGGGAGTCGAACTGGTCTGGACGAGTTTGGGTGGGGGCGAGGGCATTCTCGCGGCGTTGGCGAAATCGCGCACGCTGAAGGGGCTCGTAATCGCCGGTTTTGGCTCGGGCAACGTGACGCCGTCGTGGTTGCCGCATATCAAGGCGATTCTCAAAGAGCACATTCCCGTCGTGGTCACGTCGCGTTGCGCTTACGGCAGAGTGTTGCCCGCACAGGATTTCGAGGGTTCGTCACGACGCCTCATGGAGATGGGCGTGTTCGATGGTGGTAACCTGCTACCGCAACAGGCACGCATCCGCCTCGCCGTGGGGCTCGGCGCGGGGCTCGAGGACGAAGAGCTGCAGGCGTACTTGCGTAACGAGGCGAAAAACTAGATCAAAAACTGGAACAGGTCCGGTTTGTCGTTTAAGTACTCGAAGACGATGTTTCTTTTTTTCATGCGTGCGACGAGCGAGTCGAAATCCTCCCGCCGACGCACTTCGATGCCGACGACAGCCGGACCTTTTTCGCGCGAATTTTTTTTGGAGTACTGAAAATGCGTGATGTCGTCGTCCGGTCCCAATACGCCGGTTAAAAATTCCCGCAACGCGCCCGCGCGCTGTGGAAAGCGGACGATGAAGTAGTGCTTGAGCCCCTCGAAAAGGAGCGATCGCTCCTTGATCTCCTCCATGCGCGTGATGTCGTTGTTGCTTCCCGAGATGACGCAGACGACGTTCGCCCCCGGCTTTTCCTTGAAAAGGTCCTTCGACACCTTGAGCGCCGCCACTGAGGCCGCCCCTGCCGGTTCGACGACGATGGCGCTTTCGTTGTAAAGCTCGAGGATCGTCGTGCAAATGCACCCTTCGGGGACCGTGACGATCGAATCCAAAATGTCTTTGCAGATGGGGTACGTGTAATCGCCGGGGCGGGCGACGGCGATGCCGTCGGCGAAGGTGTTGATTTCGTCGAGCGTGACGATATGCCCGGCCTCGAACGACGCCTTCATGCTCGCCGCTCCTTCGGCTTCGACGCCGATGATTCGCGTTTGAGGGCTCAAAGCCCGAAAGACGCTTCCGACGCCGGAAGCGAGCCCGCCTCCGCCGATGGGCAAGAAGAGATAATCGATCGGAAACGCCGCGTCGTTCAAGATGTCGAGCCCCACCGTTCCCTGTCCTTCGATCGTCTCGGGATCGTCGAACGGGTGGATGAAGGCGGCGTTTTTTTCTTTGCAGAAAGCGAGCGCTTCCCGGCACGCGTCGTCGTACGTGTCGCCCGCGAGGACGATCGCGATGTTGTCCTGCCCGAACATCTGGACCTGCTTGATCTTCTGCTTGGGCGTGGGCTTGGGCATGAAGATCGTGGCGCAGAGGCCGAGTTCCCGCGCGGAGTAGGCGACTCCCTGGGCGTGGTTTCCGGCACTCGCGCAGACGACGCCGCGATGGCGTTCGCTTTCGCCGAGCGCGGCGATTTTGTTGAAAGCACCGCGGATCTTATAGGAGCGGACGATCTGCAGGTCCTCGCGTTTGAGCCAGACATTCGCACCGCAACGGTTTGAGAGGGGGCGGTTTTGCGACAGCGGAGTCTGGGCGACGACGCTGCCGATACGCTGCTTGGCCCGCTGAATATCCTGCAGCTGCGGGCGGTAAACGCCGGGTTCGTTTTTTGCTTTTTTCGGCATGGTAAGAGCCTCCCCATCGATGAAAATTTCGCGTTTATTTTACAGGATCGGATGCGAAACGGGCATCTATATGATAATAATAGAAGCGTGTGAAAAAATGACATGTTATTGCAAAGGTCGAAATAACGTGACGAGGGAGAGGACGAATCGGTATGAACGATCTGGCGAATTTACGGGGTTTTGTAGCCGACGAATTGAACGATGCCCAAGTAGCCATCCTGGAAGGAGCTGCTCGTAGGGCGCGCGCGCATGCAGTCGTGATGACGAGCGTGGCTGCGAGCGGTCACCCTGCGGGGGCGCTTTCGAGCATGGATTTGTTCGTGACGGTGCTGGCGAGCGCCGATTTTACGCCCGAACTGTTCGGGGGCACGCACGACCGCGACCACATCGTTGTGAGCCACGGGCACACGTCCGCGGGGTGGTACGCGGCGTTGGGGCTTTTCAATTTTCTTGACGTCGAAGAAGCACTGGCGCATTTTCGCCAAGCCGGCAGCCCGTACCAGGGGCATGTCGAGCGCGGTGTGCCGGGTGTGGATTGGGGAACGGGAAACCTGGGGCAGGGACTGTCGGCGGGTGTGGGATTCGCGATCGCCTCGCGCGCCCTGGGGCACGACCGACACACCTATGTGCTGATGGGGGACGGCGAACAGGTCAAAGGGCAGATCGCCGAGGCGCGAAGAGTCGCGCACAAGCGAGAGCTTGGCAATATCACGGCCGTCGTCGATTGGAACAACATCCAGATATCGGGTACCTGCCAGGAGATCATGCCGGCTGACCTGCGCGCGCTCTGGGAGGCGGACGGCTTCAAAGTCTACGAATGTGACGGACACGACTACAACGCGCTTTACAAAACGCTCAAGGAGGCGCGAAACGACGGCGTTCCATCCGTCGTCCTGGCGAAAACCGTGATGGGAAAAGGCGTCTCCTTCATGGAGAACAAATGCGATTTTCACGGCAAGGCGGCGGTGGGCGGAGAGATCGCCCAGGCACTCGGGGAGTTGGGCGAGCCGGAGTCGCTTTACGCGGAGGCGAAAAACCGCCGTTTCGAGGCGCTTCCCCAAGAAGTGCTGTTTCTCGAAGAAAAAGTCGAACTCGATCTGGGGCAGCCGATCACGTATGAGGCCGATGCGCGTAAGGACAATCGCGGTGCGTTCGGTGCGGCGCTTGCCGACGTTGCCGGAAAGAATAAGGATGTCGCGGGGCGGACGCCGATTTTAGCCTTCGACTGTGACCTTGCAGGATCGGTGAAACTCGATGCGTTCGCACGCGTCGCGCCGGAGCGCTTCATTCAGGCGGGCATCCAGGAGCACAACGTCGCCACGCTCGTCGGGGCGGCGAGTGTGGCGGGAGTCGTTCCCGTGTGGGCGGATTTCGGCGTCTTCGGGATCGACGAAGCGTACAACCAGCAGCGCCTCAACGACACGAACCGCGCGAACGCGAAGCTCGTCCTCACGCACGTGGGGCTCGACGTCGGCGAAGACGGGATGACGCATCAGTGTATCGATTACGTTTCGCTGCTGAGGAACTGTTTTGGCTGGAAGCTCGTCGTCCCGGCTGACCCGAACCAGACGGACCTGGCGACGCGCTGGCTTTTGACCGAACCGGGGAATATCTGCCTGGCAATGGGACGCAGCGTTTTGCCGATCGTCACCAAGGACGACGGAACGCCCTTTTTCGGCAAAGGCTACACGTTCAAATATGGTGGGATCGACGTGATCCGCAAAGGCGCGGACGTCAATATCCTCGCCATGGGGCATATGGTCTCGCGGGCGCTGGCCGCGCGCGAGATCCTGCGCCGCGAGAAGATCGACGCGCAGGTGTTGCACTGCGCCTGTCCGCTCGCGATGAATGTCGACGAACTGCTCTGGCTCATGCGCAAACGCCCGCTCGTGACGTGCGAGGACCATCACGTCGACACGGGCATGGGGGCCATCGTGGCCATGAACTTCGGACGCAAGGGAAAATCGGTCCCCATGGTCAACATGGGGGTGACGCGCTACGGCGACTCCGGCTCGGCGGAGGACGTGCTGTTCCGCATGAAGCTCGCTCCGGAGGATATCGCCCGCTCGGCTAAAGAACTGGTCGCCACGGGCGGCGGGCTTGCTCGATGAGCGACGCGGAGCGCTTCCGCCTGCAAAAGGGCGACCTCGTGTTCCTCTGGAACCGCAAAAAAGGGGACGCGTACCAGGTGCGCGTGACGCCCGGGGCGACGCAGGGCACGCACATGGGTCAGATCAAGCACGACGATCTCTTGGGCGCGTCTTACGGCGACACGGTGCTCACGCACAAAGGGGAGCCGTTTTGCTGCCTGCGCCCGACGATCGGCGAATACGCCAGGCGCATCAAACGCGAGACGCAGATCGTCTTTCCCAAAGACGCAGGGTATATCCTGCAGCACCTGAACGTCCAGCCGGGCTCCACGGTGCTGGAGTGCGGGACGGGGTCGGGGAGTCTGTGCTGCATCTTCGCGCATTTCGTGGGGGCAAGCGGCCGGGTCGTGACGTACGACAAGCGTGGGGAGTTCACGGAGCTCGCGCGTAAAAACGCCGAACGCTGGGGCGTCGAGGGGCGCATCGAATTCAAAACGCGCAGCCTCGACGGCGGTTTCGACGAGCGCGACGCGGACGCGGTCTTCATCGACCTGCCGCAGCCGTGGGGGTACATCGGCGACGCGTGGAACGCGCTCGCTCCCGGCAACCGGCTGGGGATCCTCGTGCCGACGTTCAACCAGATTGCCGAGACGCTCGAGGAGATCGAACGCTGGCCGTTCGCCGACGTGCAGGTGCTCGAGCTCCTGATGCGCTTTTTGAAGACGGATCCCCGGCGTATCCGACCGGAGGACATCATGGTGGGGCATACGGGGTATCTCATCTTCGCTGCGAAAATACAGCCGTTCGCGTCTGGCGACCCCGGCGAGGAAAAAGCGGATGCCGAAGTTTCCGGTGATCCGGATCCGGTCGAAGATTCGGGAGCAAACGGCGAAGAGTCGTGAACGTTTTGCTGCACGTCTGTTGCGCTCCGGATGCGACCGTGCCGTGGCCCGCTCTTTTGGAGGAATTTGAGGGAGTTGTCGCTTTTTTTTACGGCAATCACATCCATCCGGAGGCCGAGTACGTCGCGCGAGCAGAGGCAGCGGAAGCATTGCGCGCGAACTTATCGGGGACGCTCGAACTGTCGCCGTATGAACCGCATACATGGCTTGAGGCGGTGAGCGGTTACGAAGATTGCCCGGAAGGGGGAGATCGCTGCGCGCTTTGTTTTCGTCTGCAGCTCGAAGCCGCGGCAGAGTGCGCACGCACGCGCGGCTGCGGGGCGATGACGACAACGCTCACGATCAGCCCGCACAAAGATCCGGCCCGCATCAACGCGATCGGAAAATCGATCGCCGACGCGGCGGGATTGTCGTGGCTCGAACACGTGTGGCGCAAGGGGGGCGGTTTTGCGAGATCGGTGGATCGAAGCCGCCTGTTGAAACTCTATCGGCAAACGTACTGCGGCTGCGTGTTCAGCCAAAAGGAGGGAGCGGTGTGAGCGAAGTCCCGTCCGGCAAATTGTCGCCGGAGGCGCTTGTGCGAAGCGTCTTGAAATATTCGGGGGCCGACCGCCCCGAAGTGCTGATCGGTCCCAACGTCGGAGAGGATGCGGCCGTGATCGCGTGGCCGGCGGGAAAATTTTTGGTTTTCTCCTCAGACCCTATCGTCGGGGCTGGCAAGGGGGCGGGCAAACTGCTCGTGCGTGTGAACGCCAACGACATCGCCTCCAAGGGGGCCGATCCCGCGTACCTCGCCGTGACGTTGATCCTGCACCCTTCGCAAGGAGAAGCTGCTGCGGCGGCGATCATGCGCGAAATCCACGAGGAGTGCCGTCGTATGGGAATCGCCGTGGCGGGGGGACATACGGAGTTCAACGACCACTACGAATGGCCCGTGGTGATGGGGGCCCTGATCGGCACGGCCGACCGGGTGCTCGCCGCGTCGTCTATCGAACCGCAAGACGAAATTTTGATCACGAAGCATGTGGGGATCGAAGGAATGTCGATCTTGGCCGCAGACAGGCCGGACCTGCTGGCGAAAGTTTTAAGCGGCGACGAAATAGCGGAGATCGCATCGTGGTCGGAGCTGACGAGCGTGCTCGAGGAGTCGCGCGTCGTGCGCGACCGCGTGAAGTTCATGCATGACCCGACGGAAGGCGGTTTCTGGGGCGGAGTGGCGGAGATGGCGAACTTGTGTTCCCTGCGCGCGCGGATCGACGAATCGGCGATTCCCGTGCACCCGATCACGCGGCATGCGGCTCGGTCACTCGGCTTCGATCCGCTGCACCTGATCGCCTCGGGGGCGCTTTTGATCGTCGCGAGCCCGAACGAATCGAGCGGCATCGTCGCAGACCTGGCGCGAATCGGAATTGCTTGTGTGCGCGTCGGCAGCATGGTCGAAGGTGCGGAAGGTGATTTCGCCCATCGCCCGGCGAAAGAAGAGCTGTGGGGCCTTTTGAAGAAAAAAACGGATGGGGTGGCGTCATGAGCGCGCGAGAGCGGATCGATCGTCTGCGGGGAAAAATGCGCGAGCGCGGCCTCGACGCGGTCTTGCTCTGGGTGTTTGAAGGGTTCAACTGGGAGAGCGTCTATTACCTAAGCGGTTTTCGCGGCAGCAGTTCGGCGCTGCTGGTGACGCTCGAAGCCGCCGAACTGATCACGGACGGGCGTTATTTGCTGCAGGCGTCCGCACAGGTCCCGCGAGGCGTCATGGACGTGGTCGATCAGCAGAGCCGAAAACTCGCGGCCGCGATCGCCGACCGATTGAAATTTTTCGCACCAGCGCGCGCGGGCGTGGAGTTCAAGAAGCTGTTTCACGCGCCTTTTCTCGAACTCTCGCAGCTCGAGGTGACCTCCTTCGAAGACGTCTCGGACCTTTTGCCCGCGCTGCGCCGCCGCAAAGACGCGGGCGAGATTGCGGCGATTCGCGAAGCGGCGACGCGCGCGGGGGCCGCTTTTTTCGACGCGCTCGGCGCGGTGAAACCGGGGATGACGGAGCGCGAGTTCGCGGCGTTGCTCGAATATCGCATGCGCATTCACCAAGCCGAAGGGGGATGGGGCAACGCCGACTTTATCGTTTTGACGGGGGCGCGTTCAGCGATGCCGCATGGCCGTCCGTCCGACGAGCCGTTCAAAACAGGCGACTGGGTGTGCGTCGATTTCGGGGCGCGTTACGACGGCTACGTGAGCGACATCACGCGCTACTTTTCGCTGGGACCACCGCGGGAGGACGCGCAGCGATGGCACGAGGTCCTTTTGCGCGCTCACAATCAGGCCGCCGCGAAACTCGTGGCCGGTGTCGCTGCGGCGGATGTGGACCGCGTGGCACGTGGCGAGATCGAACGAGCGGGGTGGGGCGAGCGTTTCACTCACGGTTTGGGGCATGGGATCGGCCTGGAAGTGCACGAGGCACCGAATTTTTCGAAACTGGAAGGGTACGTGCTCGAAGCTGGCGACGTGGTGACGATCGAGCCGGGGATCTACTTTGACGGAACGGGCGGTTTGCGCCTCGAAGACGATTACTGCGTGACGGCCGGGGGGAGCGAGCGTCTGACGGCGATCCTGCCGCAGGAATTTTTCGTGGTGTAGCCGTTTGCGAAGATGATTCCTGATGATCCCTTTTGTTTTTGTATGAGCGCCTTGGTTTTTGTATAAAAATCAAGTAGAATAGGATCGCTTTTGGCGGCTTCAAGGGAAGCAGTTTTACGCTTGTCCTTGCCATTAAAACGTCACGAAAAGGAGAGATCGGTCATGCAAAAGTATGTCTGCTCGGTGTGTGGCTACAATTACGATCCTGCGGCGGGCGATCCGGATTCCGGTGTTGCTCCGGGAACGGCTTTCGAAAATATTCCCGACGACTGGGTATGCCCCGTTTGTGGTGTCGGCAAGGACATGTTCGAAGCGGAATAACGAGAAACAAAAATCGGGCTCTGAAAGAGCCCGATTTTTTTTGCCCTTGTGAATGGGGGTCCAGGGGGCGCCGCCCCCTGGTGAGCTTGTAGGGTTTATTGATCTTCTCGCATCTTTTCGCAAAAAATCTCCGCGACGGCGATCAGGCGGTCCGCCGTCATCGATTGCGATTCGAGCGTGAGCGTCTTGTCGTCGGCGAGGCGGATCGCGAGGGATACCCCCAGCAGTGGGTGCGTTTCGAGCGAGGCAGGAAATTTTTCGTCGCCGATTTCGACCGGGGCATAGGTAGCGCCCGATCCGTAGGGTCCGTCGCTCGTGGGTGCGGTGTTTTGCGGCGACAGGCGCAGGCGTTTCGTTCCCGGTCCTCCGATGTAGATTGCCCGAAATCGCTCCCCGGTTTGCGGATTGCGGTACTCGCGTTCGAGCCACGTGCCCTTGCGTGCGGACGCTTCGTCGGTTGGATTTTTGCGCGCGGTCGGTTCCACGACGAGCGGCGTCGTGCGCAGCTCGCCGGCCCGCCACGACGGGATTTCTCCCAGCGTTTCAGGTGCCGCTTTGGCGGCAATGGGCGTTAGAAACAGAACACATACAAGGCACACGGTCCCGATAAAAATCCTCTTAGACCATCGAGTCAACATCCCACCTCCTAAAAAATCATTCATTGCCCCGATAGGAGGGGCTCGTATTCGAATGCTATCATAATCGTGATGGGAAACAAAAGCGAAAAACGGCCCAGGCCAGGAGGATCCGATTCGAGTGACGCCAGATTTTAAAAACGCCCCGGTACAGCCGGGCAAAAATGGAGGGCTTGCGGGGGCTCGTTTTTGGATCCGCACCTTCGGTTGCCAGATGAACGTCTACGACGCGGACCGCCTGCGGACGGTGTTGCGGCATCTTGGAATGAACGAAGCGGAAGACGCGGACGTGACGATTTTCCTGACGTGCAGCGTGAGGGAAAAGGCCGAACAGAAAATCCTCAGCGAACTGGGGCGTTTTCGCGAGGCTTACGATCGCGGAGAAGTGCCACTTGTGGCCGTGTTGGGGTGTATGGCGCAGCGCGTGGGAGAACAGCTCGTGAAGCGTTACCCATGGGTGCGCGTCGTGGCGGGGCCGCGCCATCTGGGCATGGTGCCGCAAGCGATCGAACAGGCGCGCGGCGACGGACGTGCGCGGTTTTTGCTCGACGACGACCCGCACTCGCTGTACGACCTCGAGACGGCGCCCTTGGCGCGGGCGAACGCGTTCAAGGCGTTTATCTGCGTGGCGTATGGTTGCGACCGTTTTTGCACGTACTGCATCGTGCCGCATGTGCGCGGGCGCTTTCAGTCGCGCAAGATGGAGGAGATTTTAAGCGAGGTCCGCGCGCTGGCCGAAAGCGGCGCGGTCGAGGTGACGCTTTTGGGGCAAAACGTCGACGCGTACGGGAGCGATCTTTCGCCCGCCGTGCCGTTCGCCGATCTGCTCGAGGCGACGAGCTGCATTTCCGGAATAAAGCGCGTGCGCTTCGCCACGTCGCATCCGGCCGATTTTTCGCCCCAGATCGTGGATGCGATGGCGCGCAACGAGAAAATCTGCCGGGCGGTGAACTTGCCGGTGCAGTCGGGGAGCGACCGCATCCTGCAAAAGATGAACCGCGGCTACGACACGGCGCAATATCTGGAGATCGTGTCGCTGCTGCGAAAAAAAATTCCCGGCGTGGCGATCACGAGCGACCTGATCGTGGGGTTTCCCGGCGAGACGCAAGACGATTTCGAGCGTTCGGTCGAGCTGCTCGAACGCGTTCGCTTCGACCTCGTCCACACGGCGGCCTACTCGCCACGAGAGGGGACGCCCGCGGCGCGCAGTGACGAACAACTCGACGCGCGCGTGAAGGCCTCTCGCCTGAACGCGGTGAACGCGCTGCAGTCGCGCATCGCGCGCGAGATCAACAAGACGTATGTGGGGGGCATATACGAGATTTTGATCGACGGCACGGCTCCGAAAGGAGAAGGCCTGCTTCAGGGGCGGACGAGCTCGGATAAGGTCGTGCTGGTGCGTGGCCCTCGAGAATGGATCGGGCGGTTCGCCGTCGCCCGCAAACAGCGCGCGAGCCACAGGGGGATGGGATGGGGGGGGGGCTGGTACAGGATACCAGGGACCCGTACCAATTGA
>JAVBRL010000139.1:0-4764 GCA_031547985.1 Synergistaceae bacterium | reverse complement strand
GCCAGAGTATTCTTGGCGGCCTTGGCATTGCCGGGCACCAGCAGGATGGAGCCAACGGCGAGCTTGTTGTTGGGCAGCTTGTTGGCCAGCCGCAACAGGTCTGTGGAAACGCCGTGGCGCTTGCCCACGGAAGCCAGGCTGTCGCCTTTGCGGACCTTGTACGAGCGTTCGACTTCGAGGTTCTGCAGGTCGACGTGTTTGATGCCGGGGATTTCGCGTAGCGCCTGTTCGACCAGGTAGCGTAGGTAAAGGTTCGGGAGTTTGCCGGTCGCGCGCACCGTGTCGCCTTCTCGTTCGACGACGACTTCGATGCGTCCGAGCTCCGCGCCGCTCGAGGCTTTCTTGCGCGCGTAGGTGACGGTGAAGGCTCCTGTGTCGCCCGGTTCCGTGGGTGCCACGAACGTCAGGTCCTTGAAACTCTTGAAATTCTTGACCTGCGAATCGTAATCGTAGGCGAAGTGGCTGCGGTAGACCTGCACGGCCTGCGGCCCTTCCATCCATTTTTGGAGCGCTCCATAGGCGCGCATGCCGCCCCATGAGACGGCCAGGATCAAGAGACAGCAGGTCGCCGTTTTCAGGAGGAGCTTCATACGGTGTCGCATCATGGAAAGCGACGGCGCTTTCGCGAAACGCTGCGCGGCCGCCACGGTCCGGCGTAGCGCGGGATTTCCGGGTTGCAGCGCGAGCGCGCGTTCCCAGAGGTCTCTCGCTTTGTCGTAACGTTGTTGTTGGAAGTAGATGCGGGCCAGCATGTCCATGGCCATGGCGTTCTGGCAGCCTTCTTTGAAGATCAGTCGGAAGAGGAGCGCTTCGGCTTTGCCGAGGCTCACTTTACGCGCGATGATCGTCGCGCGCCACACGATGACCGATTCGACGAGCACGGCGATGGCGTTGATTTTCTGGATGCCGTCCAGGATCTGTTCCGTGTGCTGTCCCATCCCGTCGGGGGCCCGCTGTGTGAGCTTCACGCTCGACGGCACACGGTGCGAGCGATTATGCTCCGTCATCTGCGTCCTCCTCCGGTGGGGTTGCGGGGGCTTTTTTCTGTCTCTTCGAGACCTCGATGACCGTGGTCTTCGGTTCGTCGAGCTCTTCTTTCTCCTGGGGTTCTTCCGGTTTCGGTGTGGACACGGCCCCTGCGGGGGCGGGGCGTCCCAGGACGACGTCGCCCACCTGGATGACCTCACCCTTCAGGGTGATCGTGGGTTTGAGGGTCTCCACGACCTGTTCGCGCTCGAGTCCCTCGACGTCGCGGATTTCGACGATGCGCGGAACCATGCCGGACGGGACTTCGCCCACGTGGTCGACGATCTGCACGCCGCCTTCAGCCATCGACTCCCACGTGCTTTCGAGCGAGTAGAGGGCATCTTTGAGCTCCTTGGGCAAGCGTTTGAGGCCGCCAATCTTGTTGCGGATACGCCAAATGCCCGTCCCCAAATCCACCAGGAACTGGGCCATATTTCGTACATCGCTGCGATGCAGTTCGTCGGCCTGGATGATCGTGGGCTGGATGAGCTGGATGAGTTCTTCCAAAAGGTCCAGCTGTCCTTCCGAGAACTCCGGCTCCGGGAGCCGAAACTCGGGCGGAAAGAACAACTGTTTCCAGAACATCCTATCCGGAAAGCCCATACAACAACCTCGCTTTCGGTCCTGAAAAATCACACTATCTTGGGTATCTTATCACGAACACCATAAAAAAAAGCAAATGGTACCGTTATATTTTGTTTTTTATCAAAAGGCCGCGACGATTCAAGAAGACGCACAGTGGAATTCCCACGACGACGCACACGCCGAACTGGCCAGCTGCTATATAAGCGATTGTAAGTAAAAGCGGTATACCGGTCAACATGGACAGGTATCCTCCCACGGCGAGGGCGTTGACGACGACGGGCCAGGCGGCAGCCCAGTAAATATTCGGCGACCTGGCTGACAGAAGTGCCGCTACGAGTGTCGCCGCGCTGCCTCCGAAAACATCCCAAGGTCCCATTCCCCCCAGCACGTTCGCCAGGAAACAGCCGACGAAAAGTCCCCAGGTGGCCTCGCCCATGAAAAACGGCAGCAGCGTCAGCACTTCGGAGACGCGAAACTGAACCACTCCGTACGAAAGAGGGGCGAAGGCGAGCGACAGGATCACGTAAACGGCGGCGATGAGCGCGCTGCGGGCCAATTTGCGATTCATCCTGGTATTATACATAGTAACGACGAAAAGAGAGGGGAACGAGCAGATGGATAACAGGGAAAAGATGGAAAAAGTGTGCATTCTGGGTGCTGGGAGTTTTGCGACGGCGATGGCGTACGCTGTGGCGGCCGGTGGTGTGCGCGTTTCGATGTGGTGCCGCGACCCCGAACAGGCCCGTACGATGCGCGAGACGTCGCGAAACCCGAAATTCCTGCGGGATGTGACGCTTCCGGAGGGTGTGTCGTTTACGGCGGATATGGCCGAGTGCCTGCGCTTTTCGCGGCACGCGATCCTGGCCGTTCCCGCGCAAGCCGTTCGCGAGGTGCTCACACGCGCCGTCGCCAGCGGCGGCGAATCGAGTTCTTATCTGAACCTGGCGAAGGGGATCGAAGTCGAAACGGGTTTCCTCATACACCAGATCGCGGCTGAGGTCGCGCCTGGTGCGTGCTATGGCGCGCTTTCGGGGCCCTGTCACGCCGAGGAGCTTTCGAAAGGCCTTCCCACGGCGGTTGTCGTGGCCTCCAGTTGCGAGGACGAAGCATGCCTGTGGCAACGCACCGTCGGTTCGCCGCGTTTTCGCGTCTATACGAGCGACGACGTCGTGGGTGTTGAAACGGGAGGGGCCGTTAAAAACGTGATCGCCATCGCCGCGGGCATCTGCCGCGTGATGCGTCTGGGCGACAACGCGCTCGCGGCGCTCGCGACGCGTGGGCTTGCCGAGATCATGCGCCTGGGCGCGCGGCTGGGAGCGAACCCGATCACGCTCGCGGGCCTGGCCGGTATCGGAGACCTGATGGTCACGTGCTACAGCCTCCACTCGCGCAACCTGCGTATGGGGATCGCGCTGGGCGAGGGAAAAACGCTCGACGAAGCGGCTCGCGAGATCGGGCAGGTGGTTGAAGGGGTATTCACGACGCGGGCGCTGGTGAAAAACGCACGTTCGCTGGGCGTCGAGATCCCGATCGCGCAAGCGGTCGACACGGTCCTGGCGGGGCATGCGTCGTGCGAAGAAGTTCTGGAAACGCTTCTGATGCGCGCCCCGAAACCGGAGGGGGTATGATACGGGCGTGAAAGAGGGCAATAATAGTGTCCGACACCGGACCGCAGTCTAATCAGGTGAACCGCACTTATTTTCTCACGCCTACTATACATCTCGTTGATATTGTGATATGATGCTACCAATAAACTATTAATATTATAGATTTTATCTATGCCCCCATTATAAAGGGGGTGCGTTTTGTTTTTGCGCGTGACATCGAGAGGGGGAGGTGGCGATTAAAAACAAATATAAGTCGTTGAGCAAGGCCTAACATCAAAAAGTCGTCGACGCGAAAAAAGTCGTTCAGGTTATTCGAACCGGAACAACAAGGTGTTCACCGTCATCACGCAGCTGGTCAACCAGGCGTACAAGATGGTCTTCTCCGTAAACACACGCCGACACGGACGTCGTCTTCCCCATGCCTACCTGGAACAAACGATAGGGTTCTGTCAAAAACCTAAACGTTGCCTTCCTTTCGGCTCTTTGGGGGCAAAGTTTGGGTAGTCGCTACGTGCAACCTAAATTCAAGAAGCTGCGATAGGGAGGTAAACAACTTGGAAAGCCGCACCATCAAATACGACGATCTTTTGAAAATCTCCAAAGAACTCTTCATCGGGTTGGGATATTCGGACTATCAAGCAACCGTCACGTCGGAGTGCCTTGTCGAGGCCGACGCGCGAAATCTTCATTCTCACGGCGTCGCATCGATGTTCACGTATATGGGGCACATTAAAAAAGGCAGCCTGAAACTGCAAGCCCCCGCAGCGAGCGTCGTCTTCGAAACCCCCAACAGTCTGGTTTTGGACGGTCATTCGGGTGTCGGGTTCGTGATCGCCAAAGAAGCGGTGGAAAAATGTATCGCCAAAGCGAAAAAGTCGGGCATCGCCGCCGTGACGGTGAAAACAGCGAACCACTACGGGTTCGCCGGCAAATGGGCGGAGATGATGGCTCGCGAAGGCATGATCGGCATTACGTGCACGAACACGGTTCGTTGCGTTTGCCCGACCCGCAGCGCCGAGCGCAGCGTGGGGACCAACCCGATCAGCGTGGCCTTTCCGGTTGCCAGCGAGGAGAGGATGTTTCTGCTGGACATGGCGACCACGGTGATGGCTCAGGGCAAGCTCAGCCGCAGCCGCGAATTCATGACGGCGGGCGTGATCCCCAGCGGAGTGATCATCGACGGAGCGGGCAACGACGTGACGGATTTCAAAAAGACGCTCGCGATCCTGAACTCGGGCGACGACGCTTCCCATACGCCGAAACCCGATACCGGCGGCATGCTGCCGCTGGGCGGCGCGAGTGAAACGCAGGGCGGACACAAAGGGTATGCGCTGGGGCTCCTGGTGGAACTTCTGACCGCGGGTCTTTCCGGCGGGCTGCCGAGCAAATTCATTCCGCTTGCGCACGAAGGAATTTGCTTTTTCTTCATGGCGATCGACCCGGCGATCTTCGGCCTCAACCAGGACGTCTTGAAGTACGTCGCATCGGTCGTTGGGGAATACCGTAAAACCGTTCCTATCGATCCTCAAAAACCCGTCCTGATCCC
>JAVBRL010000185.1:0-6931 GCA_031547985.1 Synergistaceae bacterium | reverse complement strand
CCCAGCACGAGGGCCAAGAGCACGAGCACTGCCCCGTACTGGAGCGGGCGTGTCTGTTCGATCTGTGTCCCCGCCGTCGCGAGCACGTAGATATGAGTGGGCAGGGCCATGATCTCTCCAAAGAGGTCGAATCCCGAGACGTGTGCGTAGAACGTCGCCCCCGTGAAGAGGATGGGGGCGGTCTCGCCCGCCACGCGGCCGATAGAGAGAATCGTGGTTGTGATCAACGTCGACGACGCCGAGGGGATGACTACTTTGTAGATCGTCTGCCATTTTGTGGCGCCGAGTGCGTATGAGGCGTCGCGCAGGTCCTGCGGGACGGAACGAAAAGCTCCTTCGGCTCCGGTCACGATGAGCGGCAGCGCGACGCACGCGAGCGTGAGTCCGGCCGAAAGCAGGCAGGGGCCCAGGTGTAGGAAGATCACGAAGAACGTGAGTCCGAAAAGTCCGTAGACGATCGAGGGCACGCCTGCGAGCGATCGGATGGCCAGCCGTAGCAGATTCGTGAACGTTCCTTCCGTGGCGTATTCGGAGAAATAAAGCCCCGTCGCGATGCCGATGGGGATAACCGCCGCCATGGAGACGACGACGAGTTGAAACGTCCCCACGAGTGGTGTCCAGATACCGCCGGCCGTCATCCCCTCACGCGGTGGTTCGAGGATGAATTCGGGAGTGATCGCGCGCCAGCCACGGCTTGCGACGAACCACAGCAGCACGGCCAAGAAAAGAAAGATCGCGCAGCAGACGGCCGAAAAAAGTGCGGTGGCTAAAAAATCCCCGATTCGTCGCGTCCGGATGCTCATGCCTCGATCTTCTTTTTCAAAGAAGGTTTTAAAGAAAAGGGGTGCAGGGGAATCATTCCCCTGCTCGCTCCGGGTTTTTCGCCCCTCGTTTCGATCCAGCGCGACAGCGCCGAAAGGGCGAGCGTGATCAAAAGCAGCAGCAGGCCTGCGAAAAACAGCGTATGGTAGTGGGGCGAGCCGACGGCCGTTTCGCCCATCTCGGCGGCGATGGCCGCCGGAAGGGGCCTTACGGGATCGAACAGCGAATGCGGGATGACGGCAGCGCCGCCCGCCGCCATCAAAACGACCATTGTCTCCCCAAGCGATCGCATAACGCCAAGCAGGCCTGCCGAGAGCAATCGCGGCTTGGCTGCCGGGAGTACGACGTGGCGGATGGTCTCCAGGCGCGTGGCCCCGAGCGCATATGAGGCGTCGCGCAGCTCTTGGGGGACGGCGCGCAGCGCTTCTTCCGAGAGTGCTGCGACCGTGGGCAGGGCGAGCGCGCCGAGCAGAAGCGACGCGTTGAAAAAATTGAGGCCCGCCAGGAGGTCGAGGCGTTCCTGTAGCCAGGGAGCGAAGATCACCATGCCGAAGAAACCGAGCACGATCGACGGCATGAAGCCCAGGAGTTCGACCGCCGTTTTCATCGGCGTGCGGAGTTTTCGTGGAGCGATCTCCGCGATGAAGATCGCCACGACGAGGCTCGCGGGCAGGGCGAGCAGGCTCGAAAAAAGCGTGATCAGCAAGCTTGCGACCCACAATGGGAGCATTCCGAGCGCCGGCGGATCTTCGTTAGGATACCAGTCCGGGGAAAACAGCAGCTCGTGCAAACTCGTTTGCCCAAGCACGGGGAGGCTTTCGAAAACGAGAAAAAGCACGATGAAGACGTTCACGAGAATACACGTCAGGGAAATTGTCCGGATGATCGTTTTGGCCCATGTGTCGCCGCGCTGTAGCCCGCGTTTTGCCGTTGCCGTTTTTGCCATGTCGAAAACTCCTCGTTGCGAGAGAGGGTGTGGGGGCCCGCTGTGAAGCGGACCCCCTGGATAGAAGTTGCCGGCTACCGTGGTTCTCGAATTTTTATTTCGTCACGGGGACGAAACCCGTCTCGGCCACGATCTTCTGTCCGTCCTTCGAAAGAAGGTATTTCAAGAACGCGGCCGCGTCGCCTTTGGGAGCGCCGTTCGTGTACATGAAGAGCTTGCGTGAGAGGGGGAATTTTCCATTCGCCGCCGTTTCGGGGGTTGCCTTCACGCCCTCGACCGAAAGAGCCTTGATGCTCTTGTTCAAGTAACCGATGCCGTCATAACCGATCGCGTATTTATTGCCGGCCACTGCTGCGAGCATCGCGCCGCTCGAGGGGCTGATCTGGGCGCGGGGAATGACGCGCGGTTTGGCGTCGCCGGAGTGTTTGTACTCCACGACCATCTCTTGCCAGGTTGCCGCTGTGCCGGAGCTCGAGTCGCGCCCGACCACGACGATCGGTTTGTCCTCGCCGCCGACTTCTTTCCAGTTTTCGACCTTGCCTGTGTAGATATCGCGCAACTGCTCGCGCGTGAGGTCTTTCACCGGGTTGTCCGGGTGCACCATGGGGACGATGCAGTCGAGTGCCACAGCCGTTTCATGAGGAACGACGCCCTTCGCCTTGGCCTGCTCGACCTCCGAATCCTTGATCGCGCGCGACGAGTTGGCAATCTCCGTCGTGCCGTCGACGAGCGCCTTGATCCCGTTGCCCGATCCGCCGCCCGAGACGGAGATCTTGACATCCGGGTGCTGGGCCATGAAGCGCTCGGCCGCGAGCTGAGCGAACGGCAGCACGGTTGTCGAGCCGTTCATCACGAGATTCCCCGCGAATGCCGTTGCGCTGAACAAGCACAGAGCACCTAATACCAGGCCACCGATGAGCATACAAAACAGACGTTTCATAATTCAAACCACTCTCCTCATTCGATTTTCGTTTCGATCTACCTGAGGATAGCGCGCGCGTGTAACGCAAAAGAGGGTTTTTTTGTAACGAAAATATTACGGTGCCGGATATTGTCGTTTCTTAAAAAGCGTCCCGAGCGAAATTTCGTGAGTGATCGCGAGCAGCGTGCACAGAAAAAGCAGTGCATAGGGGAGGATGGCGAGCGAGAAAAATCCTGCGAGCTGTCCGGCTAAAAACGGGACGACCGCGACGCCCAAAAAGGCGATGCCGACCTGAAAGCCGATCAACGTCTGTGTGTTCTGGGGGCCGTACCGAACGGGCGTTTCGTGCATCATGCCGGGGTAGAGGGGCGCGAGCGAAAGGCCGATTAAAGCGAAACAAAAGAAAAATAGTTTCCCGTCGCGCGCGAACGCGAGGAGCAGGCAGCCCGAAAAGGCAAGCGCGAGCGCGCCGCGCAAAATCCGCGTGTTGCCAATCCGGTCGGAAAAAAGCCCGATCAAAAATCGCCCGAGCGTGAGCGCGCACCAATAGAGGGAGATCAAAAACCCCGCGCTCGCCGGATGCATATCGTGTTCTTCTATTAAAAAGGATGCTCCCCATAACCCGATGCAGACTTCGAGGCCCGTGTAGAAAAAGAAAAAGGCGCAGCCGGCGAGCGATCTTCGCGTGAGCAGCCGCGCTTTCGCGCCGAAGGAAGTGGGGGTATCCGGTTTTTCTTCCGGTGTGTGCGAAGGGCGCTCCCAAAGCTTGAGGCTCCACAGAAAGAGCGTCGCCAACGCGAGCTGGATTCCCGCCAGGGTGAGATAGCCCGTGCGCCACGAAATTTCGTTGTCGAGCAAGGAGGCCATGAGAAACGGCCCGAACGTCGCGCCGATTCCCCAGCAGCAGTGGAGCCAGTTCATATGGCGTGACGTGTAATGCTTGGAGACGTAGCCGTTCAAGGCGGCGTCCACGGCGCCTTGTCCAAAACCCAGGGGGATGGTCATGGCCAGCAGCATCGGCCACGAGACGGCAAGCCCGTGTCCTAAGAGGGCGGCCCCGGTCAAAAAACCGCAAATCGCCAAGACGGCGCCGGTCCCCGTGCGGCGTAAGATCCAACCGCTGGCGAAACTCGTGATGACCGAAAAAACGGAGACGACGGCGACCATGATGCCCGCTTTTTCGATCGGCAACGCGAAGGTCTCGCGCATCTCGGGCCAGATGACCCCCAGGACGTTGTCGGGCAGCCCGAGGCTCACGAAGCCGAAGTAAATGATGGCAAGCAGTACAAACTTGCGTTTATACGCGAGGTGTTCCTGCAGCATGCAAGCCCTCCTTTGAACGCCGATGGCATGGTGGCAAGAGGTGACGCGATGTTAAGAATAATACCTCCGATGGTATAAAAAGTTAAGGAATATCGTTGGCAGAAGGGGGGTGCTCATGTAGAATTTAACCCATCATACGCAATTCGGAGTGGCGAAAATATTAAAGATACGGAACGCTCTTTTTGTGAGTAGCGAACCGGAGATCGTTTATGAAGGTGAAGCGTTTGTCTTTTGGGCGAATCAAGGAAAAATCCCTGACGATGAAGGTCATGCTCGTTCTGCTGGTGCTTTTGATCTCCGTCCCTTCGTTGCTGCTTTTTGGGTGGCTCAAGTCGAGGGGAGAGACGCAAAGCATCGAGGTGATCGAGCAGATGTCGGTCGAAGTGGCGCGTAGTTTGGCCGTCACGGAAGGCGTGATTCATCGTGAAGCGGTGGAGTTCGTCTTGCGCCTCGCGTCGGACGACGCGGTGGCGGCGCTTGACGTGGCGCGTTGCCGAGCGATTTTCGAGGCCGAATTGCGCCATTCGAGTCTCTACGCCGATATCCTGCTGATGGACGAATCGGGGCGCGTGCTTGCCTCCGGTCGCCGCGACGCGCCCGCCGATATGGCTTCGATTATCCCCAAGGAACGAGACTTGTCGCGTGTCGCGGTGATGCCGCAATATTCGGATCCTCCCTACGAATCGATGGTGCTTCCCTATCTGCTGGAGGTCCACCCGAAAGGGCGGGGAGGTTCGAGGTACCTCCTCGCGCTGCTGCTCGACACGACCTGTTATAACCGGGCCATGGCGGAGTACCCCATCGATCGTCGCTGGAACTTGTCCATTTACGACACGGGATACACGTTCTTTTTTCGGGTTCCCACACCGGTCCCCAAGGGGGAACGAAGCAAGGGAGAAAAAATATTCAAGGGCATTACGGATCGGATAGAGGCTTCGAGCGAAGATCAATCGTTCATTCGAACGGTGAGCGCGGCGAATATCAAGCGCATTTTCGGGTTTGCCAAGCTGCGCTCGGCACCGGGCGAGCCGCCCTATGCGACCGTTGTCGTCGCCTATCGCGAACTTGAGGCGATCGAGGGAATTTCGGACGCCGTGAAACGGACGATCGCGCTGATGTTTCTCTGCGTGGCGGCGAGTGCTTCCCTGGCGCTTTACATAGGTGTACGGTTTCTGGCTCGGCCGATCGACAAAATGGTCCATGCGACGCACCGCTTCGCGCAAGGAGACATCGAGGCGAGAAGTGGCGTCGATTACTCGTTGGGGGAAATCGGACTGATCGCGAAGTCGTTCGACGAGATGGCCGGTGTGTTGGAAGTCCGCGCGGAACGGCAGCGCGCGATCGAGGCGGAGTTGTCGCTTTACACGTCAAAGCTCGAGACGCTCGTTAGGCAGCGCACGCGCGACCTCGAGGAAACGCAGCGCCATAACCGATTGATCCTGGACTCCCTCGCCTGGGGTGTCGTCGAGATTGACCTCGAGGGACGAATCACATTCGTGAGCCGCGAAGCGCTCGATATGCTCGAGTACTCGGAAGAAGAGTTGATGCTCGCGGATTTTTTCGATAAAGTCAGGCATTTCAGCAGCGAAGGAGAGCTCTGCCTCAATGGGAATTGTCCTCTGCATCGCGCCATCGCTGTCGCGAGTGACAGCCCGCAGCGTCTTTTCGGGCTTGGGTTTGTGAGCAAGTCCGGGGCGAAGATCCCAGTCGACCTGTACATCGTGCCCGTGATCCAGGACGGCGAACGCACGGGAACGGTTATCGCAGCCATCGACATCACGGAGTCGATCGAGACGCATCGCATGATGAACGCGATCTACGAGACCACGAGCAACGGATACATCACGTTCACGAAAAAGTTCAGGGTGCTTGACTGCAACCCCGCGATGTTGCGGATACTCGGCAACCCCGAGAAGAGTTATTTCATGGAACATCCCAAGGAGTTCAATCCGATTCACCAGCCGGACGGCTGTCGGTCGGACGAAAAGTTCGAGACGCTAAAAGATCGCGTTTTGGAAAAGGGTTTCTCGACCGTCGACTGGACGTTCGCCGACGCGCAGGGAACCGAAATTCCGTGCGAGCTCACCATTACGATGATTCGGGTCAACCAGCGGACGATTTTCGTGGCGGGCGTTCACGACCTCCGCGACCGCCTCAAGGCGGAGCAGGCGCTCGGCCGCCAGAAAAGGCAACTGCAGGACATCGTCGACTCGAGCCCGATCGTGATGGCCATCGTCGTGGAGAATGAAATCCGCGACATCAACGCGAGAGGGACCCTTTTCCTGGAGTTGCGCCCTGGCGACGATCCGTTTTCGATGTTTGCCGACCCCGAACAACGCGTGGCCGTCAAGGAGCGCCTCGCGGAGCGCAAGAGCGTCGACCGGATGTCCGTGCGGTTGTGCGACACGGAGGGGGAGGAGTATGAAACACTGATCTCCGTGCGGCCGTTCATGTATCACGACGAGCCGGGATATCTGTTTTGGATCTATGACGTCACGGAGTTGACACAGGCGCGCCGCGCGGCCGAGGACGCCGCCCGTGCGAAGAGCGACTTTTTGGCGAGCATGAGCCACGAGATCCGTACCCCGATGAACGCGATCCTCGGCATGAGCCACCTCTGCCTGCAGACCGAACTGACGGAAAAACAGCGCAACTATGTGTCGAAAATTCACGGAGCGGCGACCACGCTGCTTTCGATCATCAACGATATTCTCGATTTTTCGAAGTTCGAAAAGGGAAAATTCTCGCTTGAAAATGCGCCGTTCCGTTTTTCGAACGTCCTGCGGAACCTGTGGAATCTCGTCGCCTTCAAAGCGGAGGAAAAAGGTGTGCACCTGCTGTTCGAAGTCGACGATAATATCCCGGATTGTCTCGTCGGCGACGAACTTCGCGTCAGCCAAATCCTGATCAATCTGTGC
>JAVBRL010000141.1:0-5101 GCA_031547985.1 Synergistaceae bacterium | reverse complement strand
AACGCTCGCAGCAAGCGAGTCGACCCGCGATTCCCATGAGGCGCTCGCCACACGGAAGCAGCCCATACGGCCGGCGTTCATCCCGACGGCGAACGCCGATTCGCCGTGTGCAAGAAGGTACATTCGGGCCGATGTTGCGAGAGGATCCGCCCCTTCGACGTAACGCCGGATTGCAAACGCCGTAGGTTCGATCGCCTTTAGGCGAACGCCCGCCGCATCGGACGCTTCTATCGCCTCCTGCGCTAACGAAAGCGGCATCGCCGCAGCCATCCAAACGGACAATCCGCCTTCCGGGCAGGAACACCCCGTGGGAAGAACGTCGTACACAGCCTCTTGGGGCTCAAACGGGAAATGTCGCGAAAGCTCGAACGCGAAGGCCTTCTTCGCGTCTTCGCGGCTCAAGGGGGGCAGTTCCACCGGCAGCACGCGCAGCGTGTCGTTCGAAAACCCCAGGGAAAACGAAAAACCCGCGTGCCCCATCCGCTTGGTGATCTGCCCCAGGCAGCGCCCCAGGCACTCCGCAAACGAAGCCGAAGCCTCGCACGCCACGCTTCCGGCCTCGCAAACCGTACGGGTTTCACCCGCGAGGCGCAAAACGACGTAGCGAATCGTCCCCTGCGCCGCGTATACTCCCGCGGAAACACGCGGGGGGCGACAGCGCCTACGGAGTCGATCGCGCAAGGCGCATATAAAGGTCGGCATGTTCGCCATCATAAGCCCCCTCCCCTGCGGCCGCCCCAAAAAGCCCCGACTCCTTGGCCGTTTTTCCGAGCATCTTCCTCACACCGGCCGGGCGCTCGGCCAAGCTGTACCGTAAGGAAACGACGCCCTGCTCCTCGACGATGGAAAAAGGCTCCGAGGCGATATTTCGGTCCAGGTAAGACTGCAAAACGGCGGCGTCCCCCGTTGCCGCCCCCGCACTCGAGAAATCGGCCGCAGGCCATCTGCCGTGGTCCGTGTAAAAAAGAATTGCCGCCGTTTTAAGACTGCGCATATCCGAAACGATTCGCGCGGCATTTGCTTTATCGACTCCCGCGACCGACGAAAAGGCCAACATACCCGCGAGAACGCCGATAATCGTGATCACAATCAAAAGCTCAATGAGGCTAAAAGCATGTCGGGCCTTATGAAACCTCATTTCCAGTCTTTCCTCCGCTTTCTAAAGTAAGTTCCCCGTCACCGAGATAATCGGCACGAAAACTGCTGCGGCAATCGCCGCAACGACGCCCCCCACGAACAGGATTAAGAGCGGTTCCGCCAGGGCTACGACCCGCTTGAGACGTTCCTGTGTTTCCGCTTCGTACCATTCGGCGATGAGGCCAAGCATCTTCGCCAGCTCTCCCGACTCCTCGCCCACGGCGACCATTCCCCGCACGACGGGCTCGAAAAGCGCAGAGGAATTGCCTTGCGCGATCATCGTCGCCAGCGATTTTCCCTCGGCAACCCCTCGACGCACCGCATCGAACGCATCGGAAAATACCTTGTTTTGTGCGGTCGCAGCAGACATATCCAAGGCGTCGAGAAGCGGAACCCCCGCTTCGAAAAGCAACGCCAGCGTGCGAAAGACCCGGGACAAAAGCAGCCGACGATAGAGCGCCCCTCCGATCGGTATCCGCAAAACGACGCGATCCTTGAATTGGCGAAATCGAGCAAACCGTGAAGCACCCTTAAAAAATGCCGCCGCCAAAAAGGGAAATCCCAAAATGAAGGGCGCATACCGCGAGAACCTCTCCGCCGCTTCGAACACGCAATGCGTCACCCAAGGCAGAGGAATCCGCATCGAGGAAAAAATGCGCGCAAAGGTGGGCACGACGAAAAAAAGCAAGATACACAGCACGCAAACCGCGACGGCCAGTACAAAAAGGGGGTAAGCCACAGCGGTGAACAGCTTGTCTCTGAAAGCGTTTTGTCTGTCCATGAGATCGGCAACGTGCGAGAAGCTTTCCCCCAAGCGGCCTCCTCGCTCGCCCGAAGCCACGAGGCTCGCCGCGAGGAGCGTGAAAGGAGCACCGATCCGCCGCATCGAGTCGGCAAACGAGACACCC
Source organism: Synergistaceae bacterium (assembly GCA_031547985.1). Lineage (GTDB taxonomy): Bacteria > Synergistota > Synergistia > Synergistales > Synergistaceae > JAVBRL01. The sequence continues at coordinate 3,056 of JAVBRL010000141.1, read as the reverse complement.
GAGCTGACGAAATCCTTCAGTTCGGCAACCCGCCGCGCGAGCGCGCGACTTTCCGCCTGCGACTCCAAGACCGAAAGCGCCCCGGCGAGCGGGACTCCCGCGAGGCAAAGCGACGCGAGTTGACGAAACAAACGGGCAATGGCGAAACTCGAAATTCTTTGGGAAGCGCTCCATTTTTTAAAAGAGGCGAGCAAACCTCGTGATGAAATGTTGGAAAAAGGGGGACAAAAACGTGAAGATTCTCGAACGTCTACCGGGAAACAGCCTTGTTGCCGAATCCATCCCACAGCCGCTTCCCAGTCCTTGGCCGCAACAAAACCTGACTGAAGCTCACCGCTCGCGGTGCGTGCCCGATATTTGAAAACCATCCCCGCCTCCTTTCAGCTCCTCATCAAACTTCCTGAACCGAAGAACGGGCACGATCCGCAAAAAAACCTTATTTATTACGATATCTTTTTTTGACGGCCTTGACAAGAGAAACGATGCGTCAGGACCTTAAAAATAGCTCATACTATTTGCAAGCTAGGACCGCCCCATCCGATCTCTTCCAGGTTCTCGCGGACATGTGCGCGAAGCCACTGCGCTACCTCCGGCGAACGCAGAAGCGACGCGTCGCCGAGGACGGAAACGATCTCGTCGAGCGTTACCTCGAAACTCCCTTGATCGGTGACATGACGATATATCCAGTGAATATCGGGGTGTCCCATGAAAAGCGCCATGACCGTGGCTGGGATGTCCCCCAACGGAGGAAGGTCGACGCTCGAAAGGCGAAACGTGACCTCCAGGCGGGTCCCCACTCCCACGGTGGAACGAAGCAACATGCCTCCTCCGCACAGCTCGGCGGACTGTTTCAGGAAGGGCAACCCCATGCCGACTCGACGCGTCGTACGCGTCGTCGTGAACGGATCCGTCACGCGGCTCAAGAAATCGGCGTCCATGCCCCTGCCGTTGTCGTCAACGATGAAAGCCAAGCGATCGTTCGTGCGCTCTTCGCGCAATTCGACGAGAACGTTCGTCGCTCCCGCGTTCACGCTGTTTTCGGCGATATCCAGGATATGTTGCGATAGATCTTCAAGCATGCCGTCCCCTCCATTTTCTGGTGCCCTATGATATGATAATATCGCTTTTTCAAAGTTATAGACGACATCGCAATCATTTCGCTTTTGGAGGGAGCTCCCTTGAGGGCCATTTGCATTCACGGACACTTCTATCAACCCCCCAGGGAGGATCCCTGGCTCGACGAAGTCCTGAAGGACCCAACGGCCGCTCCGGCACACGATTGGAATCACCGCGTCGCGGACGAATGCTACGTCCCCAATAGCGCTTCCAGGCTCGTCAACAACGAAAACAAAATCACTTATATCACGAACAATTACCAGCATTTGAATTTCAATATCGGCCCAACGCTCCATCACTGGATCGCCCACTATCGCCCCGACCTCGCGGGGGCCCTCCTCGAGGCGGATAAAAATGCGTTGCGCGAAAACGGTACGAGCGGCGCCATCGCACAGGCCTACAACCACATGATTCTGCCGCTTGCCCTTCCGAAGGACATCAACACGCAGATCGCTTGGGGAATCGAGGATTTTCAGTTCCGGTTCGGACGCGCCCCCGTGGGTATGTGGCTTCCCGAGACAGCGGCGAACACGGCAACGCTTGAAGAGCTCGCCAAAAACGGCATCGAATATACGATCCTCGCCCCGGGACAGTGCGCCGCAGTCCGCAACATGAACGGCTCGTGGGTCGACACTCCGGGAGGACAAGGGCTCGACGTGACACGCCCTTATCGGGTAGTTCTCCCGTCGGGGAGAACGATGACCCTCATCTTCTACCACGGGGGTATCGCGCAGGGGATCGCGTTTGGCGGACTTCTCGACAGCGGCGACCGCTTCGCCGACTCTCTGCTGGCCTCTCTGCCGCGCGACGACGAGCCGCGGCTTCTTGTCGTCGCGACCGACGGCGAGTCGTACGGCCACCACCACCGCTTCGGAGAAATGGCGCTCGCACGCGCCTTCCAGAAGCTGTTTCAGGTCGATTCCTCGGAAGTCACGAACATCGAGGGTTTCTTGAAAAACAATCCCATCACCTGGGAGTGCCGCATCGTGGAAAACAGCTCCTGGTCCTGTGCCCACGGAGTCGAACGATGGCGCAGCGATTGCGGCTGCCACACAGGAGGCGAATTCGGTTGGAACCAGAAATGGCGTGCCCCGCTGCGGGAGGGGCTTGACCGCCTGCGCGACAAGATCGACGCCTTGTTTGAAGAACACATGGACCCGCTCTGCTATGCCCCTTGGACGGTACGCAACGCGTCGATCGAGCTCTTCCTCGTCGACTGGGACAAGCCGCTTTCGACCGAACAACTTCTTCAGCAAAAAGAACGCTTCCTGCGAGAACACATGCGCAACTCCCGTGCCGGCCACTCGAACTCCCAGGTCCTCGCACTCCTGGAGGCACAGCGCATGCGCCAGTTCATGTACACGTCGTGCGGGTGGTTTTTCAACGACGTCGCCGGAATCGAAACGCGCCAGATACTGGCTTACGCGCTTCGCGCGACCGAACTGATGCGTCAAGCAACCGGAGTGGACCTCGAACCTGAATTCCTAGCCGACATGCAAGAAGTCCACGGCAACCGCACCGATTTAGCGACCGCCTTCGCGGTCATCCAAAAGGAAATCCAACCCAACCGAAAATCAATTCGCGACGTCGCCGCCATCGCAGCGCTTACAGACTGTCGCAAGAATTGCTACGGATTTCACATCCACAATGAAACAAAAACCTTTCCGTCCGGAGATATCACCCTGCGCGCCTCCCGGCTGCATGCTATCGATCCGAGGACGCTTGAAAAGTGGCAAGGGACTGCCGTCGTCTTCAGTTCGGGCGCTCTCGACGACATCTGCCGCCTGAGCGAAAACTCATCCCTCGATGAAATCCGCCTGCGCAAAGAATTCTATCAAGGGGATCTCTTTTCGTTTTCGCGGTACGCGGAAGACGTCTTCAAAGAAGGACCCTGGCACCTTAACTTGTTGCCTCAGGAGCTCAGCGAGCGAATCGCATCC
>JAVBRL010000135.1:0-3473 GCA_031547985.1 Synergistaceae bacterium | reverse complement strand
CGAAAGATACGAACAGACCTTCGCGATGATGCCGACGGAATCTTTTCCCAACACCGTGACGATTCCCTTCATGACGGTAAAACCTCCAAACAAAGATATCAAAATCAAGTTCGCGGGCGCTGCCCGCACCCGACAGGGGGCTTGCCCCCTGTACCCTGTTCATAAAATCCCATAAAAGATTAAAACATTTAGCCGATCAGGCGGCGGCAGAGGGCGAGGCCCTCCGAGCCGTTGCCTCCGTAATGGACGCCCCACAATCGCGCGAGCTCCTCCGACATCGACGCGCCCCCCGCGATGATCGGGCAGGCGATGCCCTCTTCCTTAAAGCGCGACGCGAGCTCGCCCACGCGCCCCACCGTCGTCGTCATCATCGCCGAAAGCGCCACGACGCCGGGCGCGAGCGCGCGAGCGCGCTCCACGATCGCGTCCGCCCCCACGTCCTTGCCTAGGTCGACGATCTCGTACCCGCCGGCGCGCAACACGGTCGCGATGATGTTCTTGCCGATATCGTGAATGTCCCCCTGCACGGTCGCGACCAGCACAAGCCCCTTCGAGGCCGACTGGGCCGGACACAAATCATTGAGCCAGTCAAAAAGCCCAAACGCCGTCTGCGCGGCAAAAAGCAGATGCGGCAGAAAGATCGCCTTCGCTTCGTAAAGCGCGCCGATCTCCTCCATGGCGGCCCCTAAAAGACACTGGCTCGCCTCGAGCGGAGGCGTTCCCGCGTCCAGCGCCGACTGCAAAATCTTGCGTGCACCCACGCTTTTGCCGGCCAGCAACGCGGCCACGAGCGGGTTTTCGTGCTCTTTCGCGCGCGTGGCGGCAGCGCCCTCGAGCTTGCCCGTACGCAGGATCAGAGCGCCGCGCAGCGACTCCGTCACCAGCGCGTCGCCGGGGTTCAAGATCGCGGCCCCCAGGCCCCTCTCGACGCACTGCGCGAGATAGGCCGCGTTGATACCGCCGCGGTCGGGCATGCCGTAGCTCACGTTCGAAAGCCCCACGCACGTGCGCAGCCCCTCCTCGCGGCAGGCGGCGATCACATCGAGCGCCACACGGGGGTCGTTTCCCGCCCCCACGGCCATCACCAGCGGGTCGACGATCAAGCGGTCGCGCGAAACGCCGTACTCCCTTTCGGCAATGGCCACCGCCGAGCGGACGAGCTCCATGCGCTCAACCGCCGTAACGGGGATCGATTCGCCCATGGCGAGCAAGATCATCATGCCGCCGTATTTTTTGAGCAGCGCGAGCTTTGGCGCGAGCGACGCGCGGTCGGCCGCGCTCGAATTGACGAGCGGACGGCCGGGGTATTCGCGCAGCGCGCGCTCCAAAAACGGCAACGTCTGGATGTCGAGCGAAAGCGGCGCGCACCCAGCGCGATCGAGCTCCAGGATGCCCTCGGCGATCGCGCGTTCGTCGAGCAGCTTCTCGACGCCGAAATTGACATCGAGCACGTCGGCGCCTTCCTGCACTTGCGAAGCCGCCTCCTCAACCAACGCCGACCAGTCGCGCGCCAAAATGCGCTCTTTGAGGGCCGGGCGGCCGGCGGGGTTGATCCGTTCGCCCACGCGCATGAAGTCCGACGTCGAAACGTCGAAGCACATTGTACGCGAGGTCAAAATCTGAGAACGGCGAACGATCCGCGCGCGCGGCCGCGCGTCGCGGATCAGCGCGCGCATGGCGCGGATGTGCTCCGGCGTGGTCCCGCAGCAACCACCCACGATCGAAGCCCCCGCGTCGACAAACGACTCCGCGAACAGCGAAAACGCCAGCGGGTCCATTTCGTAATGCGTGCGCGTTCCGTCGAAACGCGGATCGCCCGCATTGGGCTCCACGCTCAAAAGGCAGCCACTCGCGGCGGCGAGACGCCGGAAGACCGGCAGCATCGGCTCGGGCCCGATCAGGCAGTTCATGCCGAGTACGTCGACGTCAAGGTCACCCAACAGCGCGGCGAAAACCTCCACTGTCGCCCCGGTGAGCGTCGCGCCCGTCACGTCGAACGCCATCTGCGCGACGAGCGGAATGTTGGGCAGACATTCGCGGATGCCGACCACGGCGCTTTTGAGCTCCTTGATATCCGTCATCGTCTCGACGATCAGGCCGTCGCAGCCGGCCTCGGCCAGCAACGCCGCCTGTTCGGCGAAGATACGCGCGCAGGCGTCGAAGCTTCCCTCACCCGAGGGCACGGGAAAGCGCCCGGTCGACGAGATGTCGCCGAACACGAGGACGTTACGATCGCCAGTCGAGACGGCCGCGCGGCGCGCGATGGCGACTCCCCCGGCGTTGACTTCAGCGATGCGCGCCTCGAGCCCGCACTCGGCGAGTTTTGCGCGGTTGCCGCCGAACGTGTTCGTGAGCAGAATATCCGCCCCCGCGTCCACATACTCGCGCTGCAAAGTCTCGACGACCTCGGGGTGTTCGAGGTTCAGGCGCTCGGCCGGGCCGTCCGCAAATCCCCGCGCGAAAAAGCTCGTGCCGTATCCGCCGTCGAAAAGCAGCACACGACGGGACAAAAGGTCGCGAAAATCGCTTCGCTTCATCGAATCGCGAGCTCTGGGCACCTCGCCAGGATTTCAAGCGACTGGGCCGATTTGTTCATCGTGTAGAGGTGTATTCCGGCAACGCCGTTTTTCCACAGGTCGCGGATCTGAGAGGCTGCGAACTCCGTGCCCGCTTCGAGCATTCCGCGCGCGTCGTCGCGGTTGGCCGCGATCAGGTGCGTCAGCGCTCCGGGCACCGAACAGCCCGAAAGCTCGATGATGCGGTCAATCTGCGAGGCGCGAAACACCGGCATGATCCCCGCGATCACGGGGATCTCGACGCCCAAGGCGCTCAAACGATCGCGAAAACGGTAGAAAAGTTCATTGTCGAAAAAAAGCTGCGTGACGAAAAACGACGCCCCCAAATCCGCCTTGGTCTTGAGCCATTTCAGGTCGGACTCGGACGTCTCGCTTTCCGGGTGCCTTTCGGGGTACGCGGCCGCGCCGATGCAAAAGCGCCCGTCCTCCGCGATCAGCTCGATGAGGTCCGTCGCGTGCGAGAAATCCTTCCAGGGCGAACGCCCTTCGGGGTGAGGCGGAACGTCGCCGCGAAGCGCCAGGATGTTTTCGACTCCGCGCGCGGCGAGCGCGTCCAAAATCGCGCGGATCTGCTCACGCGTCGCCTCGACGGCCGTCAAGTGCGACAATAAAAGCAGCTTGCGCTCGTTCGCGATGTCGAGCACGTCGAACACGCGATCGCGATTGCTGCCTCCCGCCCCGTACGTCACCGACACCCAGTCGTTCGGACACGACGCGAGGTCCGAAAGCGTCCACGAAATCCCCTCCAGGTCCTGGTCGGGCTTCGGCGGAAAAACCTCGAACGAAACGGTCCGTTTTTTACTTAAAATATCCGCAATACGCATATCACGACACTCCCGTCCATCCAATCATGCAGACCACGCTCTTGCGCGGACGCAGGATGCCCGTTTCGGCATC
>JAVBRL010000059.1:0-5025 GCA_031547985.1 Synergistaceae bacterium | reverse complement strand
CGATCGCGTCGATCTCGTCGATGAAGATGATGCAGGGGGAGCGTTTCTTGGCCTGCTCGAACAGATCGCGCACGCGCGCGGCGCCGACGCCGACGAACATCTCGACGAAGCTCGAACCGGTCATGAAGAAAAACGGCACGCCCGCCTCGCCCGCCGTCGCTTTGGCGAGCAGCGTCTTGCCCGTGCCGGGAGGGCCGACGAGCAGCACGCCCTTGGGGAGCTTGGCTCCCATGGCGTCGAAACGCTGCGGCTCGCGCATGAAGTCGATCACCTCGCGCAGCTCCACCTCGGCTTCGCCCACACCGCCGACGTCGGCGAATTTGATTCCCGTCATCTCGCCCTGGATCTCCTGCGCTTTGTTCTGGCCGAACGACAGCACGCTGCCGCCCGCGCCCTGCATGCGCTTGTAGATGAAGTACCAGAGCAGCACGAGCGGCAACAGCGGCAGCAGCATGCCGAAGATCGAGTCGAGCAGGCTGCGCGTCTGCACGACGCCGCCGAACTGCACGCCCGCTTTCGTGAGGCGGTCGACGATTTCGGGGTCCTGCAGGCGAATCGTGTTGCGGATCGTGGCCGACAGCGCGCCTTTGTCCTTCGCTTCCTGCTTGAGCGAGTAGACGATGCGTTCGCCGTTGACGGTGACGCTTTCGATATGGCCGTTTTGCAGGTCTGCCAGGAACGTGCTGTAGGGGACCTCCGCCTGGTGCACGACGTACGGCTTGAACACGAGCTCGCTGAAGACCCAGACGAAAAACAGCGTGAGGATAAAATAGCCGATCGAGAAATTTTTCTGTTTTTTATCCATGGGAAGATCCTTCCTTTCCAGGGAACCTTTATCTGAAAACAAATAGATTGCGGGTGCACTTAGACTATAACATCTTCGCGCGTCGCCGTTCCATTGGAAATATTACGGAAGCGACCGTATAAAATTTAAAAATTTACGTGGACGTTCGTATTTTCGATATTCGTACCACTGATAGAGAGCCATGAAAATCCAGCCTGTTCCGATCGCGACGGCGACAGCGTTCATGGCGAGCGCGCGCGAGAGAGCGTACGAGAGCGCGACGCGCAGCGGAATCTGGACGAACGTGGCGTTCAGGGCGACGCGCATCATGCCGACGCCTCTGAAAAAACCTTGGAACGTGTTGCAAAAGGCCGAAAGCATGTAAAAGAGGCACATGACTCGCAGGTAGCGCGCCCCGATCGTGATGGCGGTCGTTTCGCGCGCGTCGAGAAAAAGGTTCATGAGGGGACGCGCGAAGGCTGCGATCGCCAGTATCATTGCCGCCGTGAAGACCGTGTTGATGGCGAGCGATTTTCGCAGTCCCTCGCCGATACGCTCATTTTTTTGTGCTCCTTTGTTCTGGGAGATGAACATCATCAGCGAAAGCGCCAGGCTGTCGCTCGGGGCGAGCACGAAACCGTCGAGGCGCGAGACGGCGTTGAACGCCGCGATGGAGTCCACCCCGAGCGCATTGACCGCGCCCTGCACGAGGAAGATGCCCACGAACAAAAACGTCTGCTGCACGCCGGAGATCCAGCTGTAGGAGACCGTTTTGGCGAAAAGCGAGGCCTCGATTTTCATCTCTTTGACGCGCAAATTCAAATGTGGGACACGTGCTCGGATGTAGGCGACGCAGGCGGCGGCTGCGGCGGCTTCCGAAATGACCATCGCGATGGCCGCCCCCCGTACGCCCCAGGGCAGTACGCCGACAAACAGAACCGCCAGGGCGATGTTCAGAAGCGACGAGAAGACGAGGAAGACGAGCGGCATCGTCGACTCCCCGACGGCGCGCAGTGCGGATGAAAGCAGGTTGTAGACGAAGGCGAAGATGAGCCCTGCGAAGACGATCTTCAGATACGAAGCCGCCTGGGGGATAATCTCGGGCGGAGCTTGAATGATCTCGAGCGTGGGAACGATGAACGCGATTCCCACAGCCGAAAGTACGACGGTAAAAAGCGTTCCCGCGACGAGCGATGTAGCCAGCTGTTTTTTCAAACGCGCCGAATCCTTGGCGCCGAAAAACTCCGCCATCAGGATGGAGACGCCGATCGTCATCCCCACAAGCAAAAAAAGCGCGATGTTCATGACGGGAATCGCCGTCCCCATCGCGGCGAGCGCCTCTTTGCCGAGGTATCGCCCGACGACGATGGCGCTCACGGCGCCATAGAGCTGCTGGAACACGTTACCGATCATCAAGGGAAGCGCGAAGCGCAGCATGTGCTCCGTCACGTTGCCGCAGGTCATATCCCTCAAGCGAAAAAGCCTCCCTTATATGAGCATGACAGGATGGAAAATATCTCGAGAAGTCGGGGCAGTACCGAAGGGCCCCTTTAAGTTAATCGGAGCGGGTCTGCTTGACCTAAACGCATTCCAAAAGCCCAGTTTTTTGCAGTCATAGCGACAATTCCTCTATCACTCTACAGAAGACACCTGCCATGAGACGGTGCCCTTCGGGCGTGGGGTGAAGGCCGTCGAGGTAGAGCGCGCCGCGCGCACAGTGGTTTTCGAACGCACTCCAGAAATCGACGGTCGGCACGCGGAACACGCTGCAGAAAAGCCGCAGCCACTGCGTGTACTCGCGGTCGATCTCGGATGCTTCTTGGAAGTTCGTGAGACGCGACCAGTCGGGACGCAGCGACGGCAGGTCGAAGGGAACGGGAATGCCCACGAGCGGACGCACGCCGCACGTCGCCGACTGCTGGACCATCGCGGCCACGTTCGACTGTGCAGCGTGAGCCGTGCCGCTTGTGACGATATCGTTAGCGCCGCCCGTGATCACGACGACGTCGGCACCGGCGTCGAATACATCGCCTCGCAGGCGCGCCAGCATGCCGCCCGTCGTGTCGCCGTTGATGCCGGCGTTGACGATCTCGCACCCCAGGCGTCCGGTGGCGAGCGCGATCCATGTATCATTGTGTTTGACGCCAAAGCCGTACGTCAAACTATCTCCTAAGCAGACGATTTTTTTGATCTTCTTGGTCATCTTCCCCAAAGGATGGCTAAAGACCTTTTTGGACGGGAGCGTCGAACGGATTGTCCAAGTGGGCGATATCGCCCATCAAAAGCAGTCGCGGCAGTTTGTCGGGTGGAAACTCCAGGATGCAGATACTGCAGTTGGGCACCTGGAAGAGCCAGAAACTCGAAAGCGGCGCGTCCGTACACGCGCACAGAAGCGTCTTGATCACGGCGTCGTGCGTGGCCAAAAACACGTCACCCGCGCCGGGGACGATCCCCTTGATCATAGCGATACCTGTGAGTGCGCGTGTCTGTACGTCGAGCAGCGTCTCGCCACCTTCGCCCGGCATACGCACCCTATCGGGTGCCGTGTGCCACGTGTGCAGCAAATCGGGCCATGTGGCGCGCACGTCGTCGGCCAGTCGCCCCTCCCAGTCGCCGTGGTGGATTTCGGTAAACGCCTCAAGCAGGTGGTCGGCCCCGCGTCCGAGTGCGATCTTGGCCGTTTCGCTCGCTCGCTTCAAGGGGCTCGAGACGACAGCCGCGAACGGGTGCGTCGCCAAGCGCGACCGCAATGTGGCCGCTTGTGCGCGGCCGCGCTCGTTGAGCTCCGTGTCGCGTTGTCCCTGAAAGCGCCCCTCGACGTTCCAGGCCGTCTCTCCGTGACGGATGACGAAAAGGCGCATGCTCTAGTACCCCTCGGGGAACGATACCGTCGTTGCCCAAAGCATGTTGGGGTCCGAACGCAACGCTTCGATCACTTTTTCGGAGAGGTCGCTGTCAATTTCAAGCACACCGAGCGCCAAGCCGGAGCCGTTTTTGCGCCCCAGGGCGAAATTTGCGATGTTGACGTTGTCGTCGCCCAGCATGTTGCCGATCTTGCCGATGACACCGGGGCGGTCGTGGTTCTGGAAAAAGAGCATATTGCCGTTGGGGACGAAGTCGATCCAGTAATTGTTGACGCTCACGATACGCGCGCGCCCCTCCTCGGTGACCGTGCCTTTGAGCGTGACGGTCTTGCCGCCCGCCGTGACCTCGATCTCGATCATGTTCTTGTATGTGACCGCTTCGCCTGTGCCCTCCTCGATCGTGATGCCGCGCTCCTGAGCGAGCATCGGGGCCATCATGTAGTTGACGTCGGGGCCAAGGATCACTTCGAGCAGCCCTTTCATGAACGCGATCGTGTACGGTTTGTGCTTGCCCGGTGCATCGTCCTCGTCGACGAAGAGGTTGCCGCGCAGCATGACGTGGCAGCTGTCAAAACCGTGCTCGGCAGCATCCTCGAGCCGCGCGGCCAAGATGCCCATTTTGCGCGCGAGCGCCAGGTAATTTTTTTGTTTCGTCGTGAGCCGGTGTTGGAGAAACGGGAGGTTCACCGCGTGCTCGTATGACTCTCCGCGCAACGCGGCCAGCGTGTTCGAGACGGCGATTTCCGCCACGGCTGATTGCGCCTCCTGCGTGCTCGCGCCGATGTGCGGCGTCAGGATCACTTTGTCGGCGATATCGGTTGCCAGCAGCGGATTGTCCTCCGTGGGCGGTTCCTTCGTGAAGACGTCGAAAGCCACGCCGGCCAAGCGTCCATTGCGGACGGCCTCGGCGCATGCCGCTTCGTCGACGAGCCCGCCGCGTGCGCAGTTGATGAGAAACGCTCCCGGTTTGAAGGCCTTGAGTTGCTTGGCGTCGATCATGTTGCGCGTCGTACTTGAGATCGGCATGTGCAGCGTCACGACGTCGGCGACCGACAAGCCGTCCGTGAGGTTGTTCATCATCGGCACGCCGAGTGCCGCAGCTTTCTTGGAAGAGAAGTAGGGGTCGTAGCCGATGACGTCCATCCCAAAAGCGCGTGCGCGGTGCGTTACCTGTTCGCCGATACGTCCCATCCCCACGACGAGAAGTTTGCGTCCACCGAGCTGCACGCCGCCGAGTTTTTTCTTCTCCCACTTGCCCTCGTGCATGGAGCCGTTGGCGGGGGCGATCTTGCGTGCCAGCGCCAAAATCAGTCCCATCGTGAGCTCGGCCACCGCCAGCGTGTTACCGCTCGGGGCGTTGATCACCACGATGCCGTG
>JAVBRL010000147.1:0-17218 GCA_031547985.1 Synergistaceae bacterium | reverse complement strand
GTCTTCGAGCGGGAACAGGGAAAACTCTTCGTCTTTTTCCGCTTCGTCGTTCGAGGGGAAAAGCGCGCGCACCTTCCCCAGCAGGAGCCGGCTCGCGAGCGAAAAAAATTCGGCCACCTCCGAAAGGCTCGCCCGGCCTGAGTCCAGCACGAAACGCACGTACTGCCCGATCAGATCGACGAGGCGCACCTGCACGGCGTCGAATTCGTGGCTCTCGACGAGATGGCACAACAGGTCGAGCGGACCGGAAAAACCCGCGAGCTCGACCTTGAACGATTCGCCTGCCGATACTGCCTGCTGTTCGCTCATGCCTCAAACGGCCGCGTATTTTTAAAGTTTTCTCAGATTTTCAACATGTGGAGCGCGCTCGTCACTTCTTCGAACGTCTTTTCCGCCACGGCGCGGGCGCGTCGCGCGCCGTCGTCGAGGATTTCGAAAAGCCGCGCGCGGTCCGCGGCAAGCGCGCTGCGGCGCTCGCTGATCGGCTCCATCACGCGCTTGACGTGCTCGAAAAGCTTTTTCTTGCAATCGACGCAGCCGATCGTCGCTCCCCGGCAACCCGCGTCGAGCTCGGCCATCTCTTCTGCGTCGTTATTAAAAAAGCGATGAAAATCCCATACGGGGCACTTGTCCGGGTCGCCGGGGTCCGTGCGCCGATAACGGTTCGTATCGGTCGTCATCGGACGAAGTTTCTCCCATAACACGTCCGCCGTGTCGGCGATATCAAGCGTGTTCTGCAGCGACTTGCTCATCTTGCGTCCGTCGGTTCCCAGAAGCTTCGCCGTCTTCGTCAAAAGCGTCTTCGGCTCCGGAAAGACCGGGCCGTAAAAATGATTGAAGCGTCTCGCCACTTCGCGCGAAAGCTCCAAGTGGGCCGACTGATCCTCGCCCACCGGCACCCCCTCGGCTTTGTAGATCAGGATATCAGCCGCCTGCAACACCGGGTATCCCAAAAAACCGTACGTCGAGAGATCCTTGTTCTGCAGGTTCAAAATCTGTTCTTTATAGGTCGGGTTGCGCTCCAGCCACCCCAGCGGCGCGATCATGGAAAGCGCCAAGTGCAGCTCCGCGTGCTGCTTGACGTGCGACTGCAGGAAGATCGCGCTTTTTTGCGGATCCAACCCCACGGCCAGCCAATCGAGCAGGATTTCGACGCAGTTGTTCGACAGGCGGCCGGGATCGGCGTAGTCGGACATCAGCGCGTGCCAGTCCACGATGCTGTAGAAACATTCGTTGCCCTCCTGCAGGGCGACCCAGTTCGTCAGCGCCCCCGCCAGATGTCCCAGATGAAGCCGCCCCGTGGGGCGCATACCGCTGAATATCCTCATGTCCATCGTTTCCCCTTTGTCTTTTCAAATGCCGTTACAGGATAGCACGCTCCGATTTCATCCGCCACTCGCGCGAAGATCTAATGGAAACAAGCCTCGATTCGCTCCGGCGAGCACTGCCGCAGGCAGCCCGGTCGCACCCTCCAGTTCGCGGCAAAGCGCGGGCAGCGAAACGCTTTCCATCTCTCCATGGTCGCAAACGATCACGCTCATGCCCTCCGCGCGCATCTCAAGCAAGGCATGATAGCCGATATCCGCCGAGACATAAAGATCGGCCCCCGCGTCGCGCGCGGCCTTCCAGAGGTCGCCTCCCGATCCTCCCAAAACCGCCACGGTGCGCATGGCACGTCCAAGCTCCCCGTAGCCACGCGCCCATGTGAGCCCCAGGCGGTTCAAAACACGTTCGAGCGCCTCCGAAAAAAGCGGCGCCTCTTCATCCACACCCCATAAGCCGATCGCTCCCATGCCCCACGCGCCGTCCACTTCCGGCGACACAAGCGGGCGGACCTCCTCGAGCCCCAGGGCGGCCGCCAGGCAGACGTTGACGCCGCGCGGCGAACTGTCCCAGTTCGTGTGCGCCGCGTAAAGGGCGACGCCATGCCGCAGGGCGGTCGCGACGATGCGCGAATCGAGCCGGTCGTACGTCACGCGCTCGAGCGGGCGAAAGATCGTCGGGTGGTGCGTTACTATCAAACGAAAACCTTCTTTGTACGCTTTTTCGACCCCTTCCACGCTTGCGTCGAGCGACACCGCGATCCTGTCGATCTCCCACTCGCGGTCGCCCGCCAAAAGTCCCACGTTGTCCCACGACTCGCTCCACTCCGTGGGGATTCGCGACTCGATTTTCCGCACCAGATCGAAGAGTTTCATCTCCGTTCCTCCTCCTTTGAGTTCTCACGCATCCATTTTGCTATAATTTTAAGACAAATCCTATAATGAAGGGGTGGTTGAAATGCAAAGCAAAGGCAAAAGCGTGTCCTTGCTGTGGAAGATCACCATCGGTTTTCTCCTGGGAATTGTCTTCGGATTCGCCGTCGGACCCTGGGTACCGGAAACTCCCCTGCTCAAAGATTACATCATGCCTTTTCTGGACATCATCGGTAAAATCTTCATCACACTTCTTAAAATGCTGATCGTTCCCCTCGTCTTCTCGAGCATTATCGTCGGTACCGCTTCTCTGGGCGATCCTCGTAAACTGGGGCGAATCGGCATCAAAACGCTCGCGCTCTATCTGTGCACGACCGCCGTGGCGATCGCCATCGGCCTCGCGCTCGGCAACCTCATCCAGCCCGGCGTGGGGATGAACATCGAGGGCGCAGCGGCCGAAGCGAAAGCCGCCAAACCGATCCTCGAGGTGTTCCTCGACATCTTCCCCGCCAATCCGATCGACTCGCTCGTCAAATCGAACATGCTGCAGATCATCGTCTTCTCGCTCTTTTTCGGCATCGCGGCTCTTTTGGCCGGCGAGAAGGGCAAACGCATCATCGGCGCGTTCGACGCCATCGCCGAAGTCATGTACTCCATGACGCACATGATCATGCGCCTGGCGCCCTATGGCGTCTTCGCGCTCATCGCCGTCACGGCCGCCAAATACGGCCTTGCCATCCTGGCACCTTTCGCCAAAGTGATCTTCGCCGTGTACCTCGGGTGCGCCCTCCACGCCGTGATCGTCTACTCGGGCCTCATCGTCATGGTGTGCAAACGCTCTCCCCTATGGTACTTCAAAGGCGTCCAGGAGGCCGCGATCACGGCGTTCGTCACGCGATCGAGCTCCGGCACGCTGCCGATCACGATTGAAAACGTGCGCAAGAACCTGGGCGTCTCCGACAGCATCAGCTCGTTCGTGCTGCCCTTGGGAGCGACGATCAACATGGACGGAACGGCCCTCTATCAGGGCGTCTGCGCGCTGTTCGTCGCCCAGGCGTTCGGCATCGAGCTCAACTTCGCGGCCCAGCTCGGCATCATCCTCACGGCGACGCTCGCATCCATCGGCACTGCGGGAGTTCCCGGCGCGGGGCTCATCATGCTCACGCTCGTGCTCACGAGCGCCGGCCTTCCCATCGAGGGCAGCGCCCTGGTGGCGGGGATCGACGCCATCCTGGACGCCGCGCGCACGTCACTCAACGTGACGGGCGACACCGCGGTCTGCACCGTCGTCGCCTGCACGGAAGGCGAAACGCTCGCCCCGCCCGAGGCGCGCTCCGCATAGCCTTTTCAAGCGCGAAGCCCTATAATATTCGCATCGGGCAAAAGCCGGAGGCGCAGTGGCCGCCCCCGGCTTTCGCTTTTGCCGGGAAACTGAATAAACTGAATAAACAAAATAAAAATTTCGCATGCGAGAGGCTCGGAAAAAATTCGTGACGCCGGAAAATCGAGATCAAAAATCCGCCTGTGTGCTGCTTCTGACGCTTTCCGCCTCGGCGTTCATCTGGCCTTTTCTGACCGCCGGCGCCAATATCGCGTTGCCGGCGATCGCACGCGAATTCGACGTCGACGCCGTGCGCATCGGCTGGGTGACGCACATCACGCTCCTTTTCACCGCCATCAGCCTGCTACCCACCGGCAGGCTCGCCACGCCGTTCGGGCTGCGCCGGACGCTCCTCTCTGGGATCGGCATCGCGGTCGGCTCGACGATCGCCGTCAGCGGCATTCGCACTTACGAAGCGCTGCTTTTCCTGCGGGCAATTCAAGGCATCGGCGCCGCCTTGATGTCCACGGCGGGTATGACGATCCTCGCCACCGAGTTCAAAGGCCCCGGACGCAGCACGGCGCTCGGCATCTACACGGCCGCCGTCTATCTCGGCCTTTCCGCCGGGCCTTTTTTGGGCGGCCTGCTCGTGACCCATTTTCACTGGCGGGGCGTCTTTTATTTCCTCACGCTCGTTTCCGCCACGGTCTGGTTTTTCGCCTATCGCGTGCTGCCGCGAAAAGACGCGCCCATCTCGGCGCCGCAGCATTTCGACTTCGCTGGCTGCGCGATCTACTCCTCGGGGCTCGTGCTGGTCATCCTGGGGATGGACCGGCTCGACACCGTCGCCGGCGCGGCGGTCACGTTCGCGGGTTTCGCGCTGGTCGCGCTGTTTTTGGCCTACGAACGCGTTCCCCGAAAGCCGCTGATCGAGGTAGCGCTGTTTAAAAACAACAAGCCGCTCCTGCTCGCCTGCCTCGCCTGCGTGATCTGCTACGCGGCCGTCTTCGCGGTGTCGTATCTTTTGAGCCTCTACCTGCAGTACGCCAAGGGGTTTTCGGCCCGGTCGGCGGGGCTCGTGTTGGTCACGCAGCCTTTGACGCAGGCGTTTTTCTCGGCCATCTCGGGCAAATTTTCCACCAAGACGAGCCCCGCCGCCGTGGCGACTACGGGAATGGGGCTCACGGCCACGGGCCTTTTCTTTTTGATCTGGCTCGACGCCGCCAGCGGCGTGCCGTACGTGATCGCGGTCTCGGTCCTGCTGGGCATCGGCATCGCGCTTTTCGCCGCACCCAACAACGACTCCATCCTCTCCGCCGTCGCGCCCGAACACTACGGCACCGTCTCCGGCATGTTGGGCACGCTACGCCTCGTCGGGCAGCTTTCCAGCATGATCGTCGTGACGATCGTCTTCTCGCTCGTGATCGGGCACACGACCGTGACGGCCGCGACGCTCGGGAACTTCCTCTCGGCCGTCAACATCAGCTTCGCGGTCATGACCGCGCTTTGCGCCCTGTCGACGATACTGTCGCTCTGGCGCGGTCGCGAACGGCGTTGACAGGCGTTCGAACGGCGTGCTAGATTCAGTTTGTATTCAATCCTTCCTCTGGGGGTGTCTCATGATGAAAGCGGTTCAAATCGGATGCGGGTTGGTCGGAAATATCATCGCGACGGATCTGGCGAAGGACTTCGACGTCACGGTCGTCGACCTGAACGAACGTGCACTCGCCGCGCTGGCGGAAAAAGTCAAGGGGGTCAAGACCGTCGCCGCCTCCTGCGTGGACAAAGGCGCGCTCACCCAGATCATCGCCGACGCCGACGTCGTCACGGCGGGAGTTCCCGGATTCTGCGGCTTCAAGATGATGGAGATCGTCATCGAAGCAGGCAAATGCCTGGCCGACATCTCGTTCATGCCGGAGGATTTCGACCTGCACGACGCGCTCGCCAAGAAAAACGGCGCCACGGTGATCCCCGATATCGGCGTCGCGCCCGGCATGTCGAACTTCCTCATGGGACGGGGCGCGGCTCTGCTCGACGAAGTGGAAGACGCGACGATCTACGTGGGCGGAATCCCCGAAAAAAAAGTCCCCCCGTTCAACTACCAGATCACCTGGTCGGCGGCCGACGTGATCGAAGAGTACACGCGCGAGGCGCGTTACGTCAAAGACGGCAAGCCTGTCACGATCGAGGCGATGGGCGACCTCGACCGGCGCACGTTCCCCAAAGTCGGCGAGCTCGAGACGTTCATCACCGACGGCCTGCGCTCCCTCGTAAAAAATATCAAGGCGAAGAACATGCAGGAACGCACGATGCGCTGGCCGGGACACGTCGAGCAGATGCGCCTGCTGCGCGCCATGGGGCTGTTCGATCTTGAAAAGAGAAAGCTCGGCGGCGCCGACGTGGTCCCGCGCGACGTGGCGTGCGACCTGCTCTTTCCCATGTGGAAGATGGACGCGAAAAAAGGCGACCGCGACCTCACGGTCATGCAGGTCGAGGTGCACGGCTTCAAAGGGCGCGACGAAGTGACCTACACGTGGGACCTGTGCGACCGTTTCGACGAAAAGACATGGGCCAACTCGATGGGGCGCTGCACGGGCTTTTCGTGCGCCATTTTCGCCCGCGCGCTCGCCAAAGGGCTGGTCAAGGAAAAAGGCGTCCTCGCGGCCGAAAACCTGGCGGCAAACGACGCATTGTACGACTTCGTCATGGCCGAGCACCGCGCTCGCGGCATCGCCTACACGGAGTCGGTCACGACCCGCAAAAACGTCCGCTGATTTTTAATCCTTTTTGCATGAAAAATGACAAAACGACCGAGGCACCGCCCACGTCGCGCACGGCTTGCACATGCGCGGCAGGGGGAGGCCTCGGTCGCTTTTTGGGGGCGTTGCGTTATTTTTTTGGTTCGTGCGGATCGCCGAGGGCGGCGATCCCTACGATTTGGGTGTTTCTGTTACGTGTATTACGGGTGTTTCGTCGGTTGTTGCAACGGGTCATCTGCGCGCGCGGATACGGATGGAATGGGCGCGAGTGGTGGTTATAACGAGACGTCTCTATAAAGGTAAACTGCGCAAGAAGGTCCCAAAACGCAACCAAATTTTTGAAATTTCTCGAAGAAATTTTCGGGAGCTCAGCGCGAGGGCAATTCCTCGGCCAGGAGACGCTTGACGGCGTCGATGTCGATCGGTTTCGAGAGGTGTCCGTTCATGCCGGCCGCCAACGCTTTGTCGATATCCTCACGATAGGCGTTCGCGGTCATCGCGATGATCCGCACACTGTTCGCGTCCGCGCGCGCCAGGCCGCGGATGCGGCGCGCGGCTTCGTGGCCGTCGATGCCGGGCATCTGAATGTCCATGAAAATCAGGTCGTAGTACCCCACCGCCGATTTTTCGAAGAGGGCGACCGCCTCTTCTCCGCTTTCGGCCTCCTCGATGCAAACTCCCGTCTCCTGCAGGAGCGAGACGACGATCATGCGGTTCACCGCAATATCCTCGACCAGGAGAATCCGCCTGTCCGATAAGTCGAGATCGGATACTTCCCGCTCCGCCTCCTGCACGAAGAGCGCGTCGCCCGCCCGGGGAAAAACGAGCGTGAACGCGAAAGTCGAGCCGTCTTGGGGGCGGCTCGACACGACGATTTCGCCCCCCATCTGCTTGACGAGGTTCTGGCTGATGGTGAGCCCCAGTCCCGTCCCCCCGTAACGCGAGGCGGTCGTGCTGTCCGCTTGTTCGAAGGCGTCGAACAGGCGCGACATCTGTTCGTCCGTCATGCCGATGCCGTTGTCGCGCACCGAAAAACGCAGCGCAACCTCCGAGTCCCCTTCCGAAACAACCGCCACCGCGAGTTCGACGCGCCCGCCGGGGTCGGTGAACTTCACCGCGTTGCCCAACAAGTTGATCAGCACCTGCTTCAGGCGCAACCGGTCGCCGGCGACGGCAATGTCCGCCGCGTCCAGGTCGGCCGCGAACGCGATCTGTTTTTCGTTGCAACGCGGAGCGATGATGTGCGAGACGTCCTCCATCGCGTCGCGGAGGCAAAATGCCTCGTGCGCGAGCGAGAACTTTCCCGATTCGATCTTCGACATGTCGAGCACGTCGTTGAGGATCCCGAGCAGGTGAGACGAGGCGGCGATGATTTCGCCGACCGGCTCGAGCGTGCGGGAGCCTTCCTGCACGGCCGTCTGCCGCGCGATCTGCGCCATGCCGACGATCGCGTTCAAAGGTGTGCGGATCTCGTGGCTCATGCGGGACAAAAAATCGCCTTTCGCCTGGGAGGCTACCCGCGCCGCCTCCGTCTGCACTTCGAGCTCCGCCGTACGCTCCCGGACGGTGACCTCGAGCCTTTTTTTCATCTGCCGGCTTCTCACGAACAGGACCAGCACCAGCGCCAGCACGCAGACCAGCAGCCCCGAGGTCCCCAGCAGATAGGGAATCTGCGCCTGAGCCATCTTACTGCGGTAATCGAAGACTTTTCGCGTCCAGCGGTCGGCGATGGTCCGCGTGTCCACCAAGCTTTGCGCCTTGCTCACGATCGAGCACAGAATCCGCTGGTCTTTGTGAAAACCAAAAGAGGACTCGTATGTGCGGTCGAAAACGAGGTTCGCCTTGTAGCCCGGGTTTTCGTGATAGTTCGTCGCGCTGAGCAGCACGTTGCGAGAGGCCATGAGAAAATCGATCTCCTTTTTCTCGAGCGCCTCGAACCCCTCCTCCGACGAGCCGTACTCCCGGGTGCCTCGATGGTCCGGAAACCATTCCCGAAAAACGTCGGCATACGCCGACTCCGCGACCAAGCCGATCTTCGAATAAAGGACCTGGTTGATACCGATATCCTCGTGTTCCGCCAACGACAAAAGCGCGAAGTAATCGACGGAATAGGGGGTTAGGGCCCAGAGGAAACGCCCTTTGCGATCCTTCGAATAGATCAGTTCCGTGATCATGGCGGCCTCGCCCCGTTCGAACTTTTCGAAAAGCTTCGCCCAGTTGTCTCCGGGCTGGTTTTCGATCCGGAAATCGAGTCCGGAAAGCGATTCGATCCGCGCCATCACGTCCACCGCGATGCCTTGCCACTGCCCTTCCCGCTTGTTGTAAAAACACGAGGGGTAGCTATCGGACTCCGCCGCTACCGGAATGGGCGTTTTCCCGGCCTGATGCGCCGCGAGATATTCCTTTTCCTCGCTCGAAAGGCGCGAGAAGAGCTTATACCGCAGGTATTCCTCGTTGCCTTCGTTATAGAGGTCGATCAGATGAAAAAAAGCTCCGTTTGCCAGATACTTGTCGAAAACGCGGACGATGGGTTCCAATTCGCTGCGGGCGGTCGAAAACGAGATGGGCGAATAAATGACGGGAAAGATGTTTTCCCCGGCGATATCGTCCGGAAAGATGGCCGCGCCGTGCTCCTCGGCCATGAAGGCGTCCGCCTGCCCCGTGCGCAACTTTTCGATCGCTTCTTCCTCGGTGCTCACGAGGACCGGTTCCACCGCGTACTCCGAGGCCGAGATCACGGAGTCGATCGTGGTCGTCCCCTCCAAAAAAAGATAGCGGAGTTTGCGCGTCTTCGCGATCTCGCTCAGACGCTCGCTTTTCACCAAACGAAATGCCTTGATGGCTCGCTCCGTGAACGTGTCGGTCATGATGTATTTTTTGAGGCGTTCGGGAGTGGATGTGAGTTCGCCGGTAAAATCGATCTTCCCGCTCTCGAAGCCGGTGATGAGTTCGTTCCAGTCGTATATGCGCGGCTCGATCCGCATGCCGAACAGCTCGCTGATCCAGTCGCAAAACAGGGCCGAATATCCGCCGACGGACCCGTCTTCGCGCACGAAGGTCTCCGTCGTCATGAGCATGCCGTACGTCAGGCCCGCATCTTTTTTCTGCAGCGCTTCGATCGCCTGGATCTCTTCACGCGTGACGCCGGGAATCTCGCGGAAGTCATGCAAAACCTCCACGTGCTCCTTTCCCCACGCGGCACCGCGCGAAGCGCAAAAGAAGCAACAGAAAACGAGCGCCATCCTCCATAGAAGGGAAATCGGCTTGCGACCCCTCGGCATGATCGAAAATCCCCTATCGCGTATCATCCATGATGTTCATAACGACAAGAACAAAAAAATTATAAACGAAAATACGAAAAAATAAAAAAATACGCGACTTCCGCCAAAGCTTTCCCCCCGGCGCGTCACTCGTTGAAAACGTTGTTTTTCAGCTCTCCTGCCCTAGGATATCCCCACTCGAAATCACCAAAACCCCTCGTTCGCGCATTTCGCGGAGGGCGCTTTCGGCCGACTCCTCGCTGATCCCACGGCTGGCGTCGCTGACGACAACAACCTCAAAACCGTTCGCGAGAGCGTCTTTTACCGTCTCCAGCACACAGTAATCCGTCGCCAAACCACAGACGATCACGCGCTCGACGCCAAATTTCCAAAGCGTCCCCAGCAAACCGGTCCCGTCGAACGCCGAATACGCGTCTTTTTCCAAGGTCGTGGCCTTTTCGACGAACAGTGCGTCCTCGGGCACGACGAGCCCCTCTCGAAACTGCGCCCCCCAGGAGTCGCGCACGCAATGGATCGGCCAGGGACCGCCCTGTTCCTTGAAACTGCAGTGCCCCGCGGGATGCATATCGCGCGAGAAGACCACAATGGCCCCTCCCAAAAGAGCCTGCTCCACGAGCGCGTTGACGACGGGCACGATGGAATCCGCCCCATCGACTCCCAGCGCCCCGCCGGGACAAAAATCGTTTTGAACGTCCACGACCACCAGCGCGTCTTTTTCCTGAATCATGTCCATCCTCCTCGCGCGCCTCTATAATAGAAATCACAGTAAGCGCTTTTTTAAAAAACGGAGCGAGGTCTATGATAAATGCAAAACATACAAAACATGCAAAAAGACGAAACGGCTGAAAAAAAACGCGAACTCCTGCGCGAGCTTCCCTCGATGGACAAACTGCTCGCGTTGGACGCCGTCACTCCGTTCGAATCTCGCATCGGACGCGAAGCCGTCAAATCAATCCTCACGGAAACGCTCGACGAGGAGCGCCAGGCGCTTCTCGCGGGAAAAACCCGCGAGGTCAACCGCCTGCGCATCGAACGGCGCGCGCTCGAACTATTGCGCGAACGCGCCGCCTCGAGCCTCAAACGCGTGATCAACGCGACCGGCGTCGTGATCCATACAAACCTCGGCCGCTCGATCCTGGCGGACGCGGCTACGAACGCCGTGCGCGAGATCGCGTCCGGTTACGGCACGCTCGAGTACTCGCTCAAAGAGGGCGAACGGGGACATCGAAACGCCCACGTCGAATGGCTTTTGCGTCAGACGACCGGCGCCGAGGCGGGCATCGTGGTCAACAACAACGCCGGCGCCGTCGTCCTGGCCCTGGCGGCGCTGGCGAAAGGGCGCGAGGTGATCGTCTCGCGAGGCGAGCTCGTCGAGATCGGCGGGTCGTTTCGCATCCCGGAGATCATGGCCTTCTCGGGCGCCGAGCTCGTGGAGGTCGGCACGACGAACCGCACGCGAGCGAGCGATTACGAACGCGCGATCACCGACCAAACGGCGATGCTGCTCAAAGTCCACCCCTCGAACTACCGGATCGAGGGTTTTTGCGAACAGCCCGGCCGCGAAGAGCTCGCGGAGCTCGCGCGCCGGCACGGCCTCGTCTTCATGGAGGATCTCGGCAGCGGAACGTTGATCGACCTCGCCGAACTCGCCGGCCTACCGGGAGAACCGTCCGTGGGCGATTGCATCCGCAAGGGCGTGGGTCTCGTGACTTTTTCCGGCGACAAACTGCTTGGAGGCCCGCAGATCGGTTGCCTCGTCGGGCAGGCCGACCTGATCGAAAAGCTGCGCAAAAACCCGTTCGCGCGGGCGCTGCGCGTGGATAAAATGACCCTGGCGGCGTTCGACGCGACGCTGCGCCTCTATTTAGAAAACAGAACGCGCGAGATCCCCACGCTCGCGATGCTCGCGAAAGAAACATCCGCGCTGCGAAGCGAAGCCGTCGCCCTCGCGCGGCGCCTGCGGAATTTTTTCGCCCAGCGCGAAAAAAACGGCAAGAGCGCGCTCTCGGCGCGTATCGTAGTCGTCAAGACGCGCGACGCCGTCGGCGGAGGAGCTTTTCCGCAGACAGAACTCCCCGGCTGGGGAGTCGCGTTTTCCATCGCCCAGTACGGCAGCGCCGCGCGCCTGACCCGCATCCTGCGAAACGGGCGCTACCCGGTCGTGACGGGCATCGAAGCGGACGCGCTCGTGTTCCACGTGCGCACCTTGACACCCCAAGACCCCAAGCATATCTGCGACGCGTTTGCCGACATTTTCGGTTTGCTCGATGGATAACGGCGCGGAAATCCCCTTCGTGCTCGGAACAGCCGGGCATATCGATCACGGCAAGACCGCGCTCGTGCGCGCACTGACCGGGATCGACTGCGACCTGCTCGAAGAGGAAAAACGCCGCGGCATCACGATCGAGCTCGGCTTTGCCCCATGTCTCCTGCCGTCCGGCAAGACGATGAGCATCGTCGACGTCCCGGGACACGAGCGTTTCATCCGGCAGATGGTCGCCGGCAGCGCGGGCATCGACGCCGTGATGCTCGTCGTGGCGGCCGACGAAGGCGTCATGCCGCAGACGCGAGAACACCTCGACATCCTGACGCTGCTCGGCGTGAGCAGCGGGCTTGTCGTCATCAACAAAGCGGACCTCGCCGACCCCGAGATACTCGAACTCGTCCAATCGGAAATCGAAGAGCTCACGCAGGGAACATTTTTGGTGGGGTGCCCCGTGCTTCGCGTTTCCGCAACGCGGGGAACGGGGATCGACGCGCTGCGTGGCGCGCTCGACGCACTCGCTGCGTCCGTTAAACCCCGCTCACGCGAAGGCGATTTTTTGATGCCCGTGGACCGCGTGTTCAGCGTCACAGGATTCGGCACGGTCGTCACGGGCACCATCTATCGGGGTTCGGTTCGCGAAGGAGACTCCCTCATGGCAATGCCCCAAGGAATCGCGACGAGGGCGCGCTCCGTACAAGTACACGGCAAAACGATTCCCGAAGCTTTCGCGGGCCAACGCACCGCAATCAATCTCGCGTCACTCGGATTGGACCAGATCGCCCGGGGGGACGTCGTCTGCACTCCGGGACGTTTTCAGGCATCACGCCGCCTGAACGTTTTTTTACAACTTCTGAAAAATGCTCCCTCCCCGGTCAAACATTGGCAGCGAGTGCGGCTACACGTAGGGACATCGGACGTCATCGCCCGCGTCTTCCTTCTGGGAAACCCCGAAATCCTCCCTGGAGAAGGAGCTTCCGCACAGCTTTACCTCGAAAACCCGCTCGCAACATCCGTGGGCGATCGCTTTGTCATTCGTTTTTACAGTCCACTTCGCACGATCGGCGGCGGGACCGTACTTCTGACGGAGGCCAAGCGCCCCCGCGGGAGGGATGGCAAACCGCGCGTCGCGCATTTTTTACGGGAGCTTCACTCCCACCTGGAAGCGCACGACCCCGCCGGATTTTTAGACACGATCATCTCGGAAGCGGGCTGTATTTCACATGAGGATCTCGCAAAACGCGCGCAGATGACACCAAACCAGATCGCTTCAATCCTGGCAATCCTCGAGAAATCCGGTCGCGTCGTTGTTGTGCAAAACGCGTTTTGCTGTTCCCGCGAATATGCGAATATTTTGCTCGAACGAATCGAAAAAAAACTCGCCGATTTCCACGCATCGTTCGCCGAGTCGAGCGGAATGCCCCTCGAAGAACTCGCCGCCGTTTCGTCACTCGACGCCAAAGCGTTTCGCGCGCTTGCCGACAGCCTGCGCGCACGCGAAAGCTTCCTCATCGAGGGCAACCGCGCACGCCTCGCCTCTTTCGAGCCCACGCGCGCGGACCCTTTCGCCGACCATGCGAAACGCTTTCGCGAGCTCGCGCTCGATCGGGGGTATGACCTCCCGTCGCTCACAGAACTTCCCGAACTCGTTGCCTTGAATCGAAACGAAACAAGCCGCTTCGTCGCTTATCTCAAAGAACGCGGGCTAGCCTCCCTGATCGGCGAGGAGTTGATCCTCCTCGCCGAAGTCGAGCGACGTTATTATGACTTGTTGCACGCGCTCACGGGCGACGTCACCGTCGCCAGCGTCCGTGACGCGACACAAACCAGCCGCAAAAAGGTCCTCCCCGTCCTCGAATATTTCGATTCGCGCCAGATCACGCGTCGCACGGGGGACAAGCGGATCCTGATAAAATAAAAAACAACGGAACCATCGCACAAAAGGTCGTTGATTCTTTCGCTGTTTTAATCACGAATTTTTTCTTAAGAATAAAATTTCCAATAAGGATTTTTTTTGTTCGCACTCTTAAAGAAAAAATAGCTCAAGCCCCCTTGTTTGTCTGATCAAAAAACAATCCCGCACAACGTTCATTCTTTTCTTGCACTCCTGCAAAACCAACGTAATTCCGAACAATCGGGAATCTCGGTTTTTTTTAGACGATGCACCGAATGCCCCTCTAGAAATTTATTATAGGAAAGCGCCGCATCAATGGGTTAATTTTTCGCCGATAGAGGCTTGATAAATACCGCTCTTGTGTTATTATATTTTGGTACGCGAGATATAGTGTTAAGGGGTGGTGTCCATGGCGATTTCATTACATACGATCCGTGAACAGGTCAAACTGCACAAGGGATCTCGTGTTTTTTACCGCGCAATGAACGGCCGGCGAAAAGTGGAAGAACGACAGGGCGTCATCATGGAAGCTTATCCAAGCCTGTTCACTATGTATGTGGAATCGCAGCATAGTACGGTCTCCTTCAGCTATGCGGATGTCCTCACAAAAGAAGTTGAGCTCGAGCTCCTTCCCGGCGGAGAAAAACTCCTCTAGGAAAAACGCTTTGCTGATCATCACAACAACGTGGGACACAGGCGAAACGTCTTAATTCAAAATGCATGAAACGATCCTCCAATGTCCTTTGAAAATAAACTTGACCC
The DNA here is from genome assembly GCA_031547985.1 of Synergistaceae bacterium. Taxonomy (GTDB): domain Bacteria; phylum Synergistota; class Synergistia; order Synergistales; family Synergistaceae; genus JAVBRL01. Next base: position 2,743 of record JAVBRL010000147.1, on the reverse strand, counting down.
TGTTCGTCTTGAACAAACGTCCAGACGGATACCATAATCTTTACTCGTTCTTCTGGCGCAGGCAGGGGCCCGAAACACTCGCAATTTCCCTCGGGAGCGAGGGGGGGTATGATGCGTTCTGTTTAACGGGAATTCCCGTGGAGGGTACGAATCTCGTCGAAAAAGGACTCGAGTGGCTTCGAAAACGAGTTTCGTTCCCCCCCTTGCTCCTTCGCCTGCACAAGGAAATTCCCACGCAAAGCGGCGTGGGGGCAGGCAGCGGAAACGTCGCCGCGTTGCTTCGATGGGTTTGCGACCGGACGGCTTATCCGCTCGACCCGATGGAAACGGCGACGTTGGGAGCGGATATTCCTTTCATGTGTTCTTCCCACACACTCGCCACCGTCGAAGGGATTGGAGATCGCTTGATCGGCGCGGATGACGCCGGTTTTTCCGGTTTGTCCTGTCTGCTCCTCTTCCCGACATGGAAAAGCGATACGACGCGTGCCTATCGAGAGCTCGATCGATTGCGCGCCGGCGAAAATCAAAACACAGACCTCGAAATGGCAAAGGAACAGACCGAAAAAATATGGGCCACGCTGAGGGCGGGACGTTTCATAGGGCTTTTGCCAAATGATTTTTTAAGGGTATCACTTACGGCGCACCCGGAGTATGAGGAATTTTTCTCTTCTTTCAAGGATTTCAAAGCGGTGGCGTGGGGTTTATGCGGAAGCGGAAGTGCCTGTTTTGCGTTGTTCGAGGACGCTCGGTCGGCCAAAAACTGTCGTGTAAAGCTTCGCAAAGGGAAAACGATCCAGACATTAGTTGCATTGGGGTGACGGTGGGTGAGTTCAGTAAGAAAAAACAGGACAGGCAGACTCATCAGGTTGGCGTCTTACTATTGGATGCGGCCTGCGCGCAATGTATCGATGGGAGTCCTCTCTTCGAAATTCGGCGTCTCCAAGCCGATTATCAGCGACGACGTGGCCATCATCAACGCGGCCTTCAAAGAAGAGGGCGTCGGCAGAATCATGGTCGATCGCGGGCGCGACGGCGGAACGCGTTTCGTCCCGGTCATCAACTCAACTAGGCGTTCCCAGTGGCTCAAGTCGTTGTCGCAACTCCTGGCGGACCCCAAACGGCGCCTTCCTGGAGGATTGATCCACTACAGCGATCTGATCTTCAATCCGTTATACGCCTCCATGCTCGGGGCGATCATCGCCAGCGATTTTTCGGACATCGGCGCGAACGTCGTGATGACATCCGAGATGAAGGGAATCCCCATCGCGCTTTTCGCGGCGCATGTACTCGGCGTCTCGCTCGCCGTGTGCCGTTTCCGCAATCGGCCCAGCGACGGTCCCGCCGTGGCGGTGCACTTCCCCACGACGCACAACGACGTGAGAACAATGTATATGGCGACGCAGCTTCTCCCGCGCGATTCGCGCGTCCTGGTCGTGGACGACTTCATGCGCGGCGGCAGCACGGCGTCGGGCATGCATCTGATCGCCGCCGAGTTCGGAGCGAAGGTCGTCGGGACGGGAATTTTCATCGCCGCGACCGAACCGGAGAAAAAAGCCGTGTCCGACTATCGGGCTTTGTTTCACCTCTCCGACGAGGGAATCGTGCCGGCAACAAGCTTGGACGACGAAGAAGATTGACGCTCTGCGGCGAGTGAACTAGAATCGTACTCGTTACACTTCAGGCTTTATCTCAAAAAAGGGGGCCGCTATTTTCATGTTGATCAGCATAAACGAAGACGATTGCATCGGCTGCGGGGTGTGTGGCCAAATCTGCCCGGAGATTTTCGTGCTTGACGAGGATGCCGGAAAGGCCAAAGTCATTCGCCCCGAAGGAGGAGAAAACGCCCACGAAGCTGTGGACAGCTGCCCGGTCGGCTGTATCGTCGTCAAGGAGTAGCATTCGCAACCTCCCCAAAAACCGCCTTCAAAACCTCGCCTGCCGGGCGAGGTTTTGTCTTTCTCACCAGCCTGTTGTACAAACGACCCAAGCTGTCTATAATACAGTTTTGTGGGCCCATAGCTCAAATGGTTAGAGCCACCGGCTCATAACCGGAAGGTTCCTGGTTCAATTCCAGGTGGGCCCACCAAAACAAAAATCCATAAAGCTCCGCAACTGTCCAAAATCCCGGTCTCCAGCGGGATTTTTCACTTCTCGAGATACCCCCTCACCGTCCATAAAAATCCATTCAAATCCGAGCCTAAACCGGGTAAAATAACGGGTAAGATTTTTAGCACCGGGTAACGCTTGTTGGCGAAACCGACGACCCCACACGACGCGTTCTCAGCGTCTACGAAGACGACAAGGGGAGTATCAAGACGGTACCCGAAGCCATCGACAGCAACGTCAAAGTAATCGAAGACGTGATCTGGGTCCCTGTTGTCGGCAACAGGGTAACGGTTTGTGCAGGAGGAGGAAATACATATCCCGATATGGAATGGGAGATCGTCGATCACTATCCAATCCCATCCAACTCGTTGATGGGGTATACGTGGCAGGGCGCTCAATACAAAATCATGACTGTGGAAGGCAATTCGATGGAGCCGCTGATCCAGGATGGCGAAGGCATCCTTTTTGCCGAAAACCTCGCTCGAGAAAACGGCACTGTCTGCGTCGTTTCGTGGCATGGGAAGCTCATCGTTCGTGGGATCAGGATCAACAATAGCAGCACGATCCTCGTCCCCATGAACAAAGAGTATCCAGAAATTCACATAACAAGCGACGACGAGGACTTTTTCATACTGGG
>JAVBRL010000102.1:0-3919 GCA_031547985.1 Synergistaceae bacterium | reverse complement strand
CGGTAATGAATTTTGGGGACCGCGCGAAATCGAGAGCGAAAAAATCCAGCAATACCTGACGTGGGGCGACAGCAAAAAAGTCCCCGGCTACGCCATCCCGCCGTTTGCCAAACCCGTCGGCCAGGACAGCCGGGGAAGGGTGTTCCTCGTGCTAGGGCAGTACAAGGACGGAGACAAAACCGCCTACCGGATCGTCGGCACCGCGCCGACGATCGCCGCACTAGCGATGATGGAAGCGACCCGCATCGACCTCGACATGCTGGAGGCGTTCTACAAAAATCACCAGGAGGTCACGCACGGCGACCAGATCGCGCTGCAGAAAAAAAGCCTCGCCTGGGCGACCGAATTGACCGTGGAAAATTTCCGCACAACGGTCGACAAAACCCTCGGCGTTTACTGGCAGGCACGCGCGGGAAGCAGAGCCGTGACGTACAACGTGACGGGGATGTACTCCGAGCATATGCGCAAGCATTACTACAAAGACGTGAAACCCAACCTCGCGAAATACAAAAAACAGATCCAGGAAAATTTGGTTATTCTTTACAAGGAAGCGAACGCCTACACGACCGCCGGGTTCGAACCGACCCGATAGAAAAACAGCGAGGAGGCTGCGAGACATGAGAACGTTCCGGTTTTGCATGGCCGGCTTCGGCAACGTGGGAAAGCGCCTGCTGCGGCTGCTCGAGGAAAAGTCGTCCTACCTGGCGCACGAATGGGGCTGCGAATTCGTTTTAACCGGCGTCAGCACGCCGTCGCGCGGCACGCTCTTGTGCGACGCGGGCCTGCCGGTGGACGAACTCTTCGACATGGATACGCGGCTGGGGCGTTTCGACCCCGCGTCGGCGCACTTCGCGGCCTGCGACACGCTCAGCATGATCGAACGCGCACACGCCGACGTCTTCATCGAGCTGTCCACGCTTTCGATTAAAGACGGCGAGCCCGCCACGAGCTACATCCTGCGGGCGTTCGAGCGCGGCATGCACGTCGTGACGGCCAATAAAGGGCCCGAGGCGTGGCGTTTCGACGACCTCGCGGCGGCGGCCCGCCATGCGGGGCGGGAATTTCTGTACGAGACGACGGTGATGGACGGCACGCCGATCTTCAACCTGATGCGCGAGACGCTGCACGGCAACGAGTTGCTGGGCATTCGCGGCATCTTGAACGGCACGTCGAATTTCGTGCTGCACCAGCTCGAAAACGGCCGCACGCTCGAGCAAGCGATCCAAGAAGCGCAGCGGCTGCAGTTCGCCGAGGCCGACCCGTCGCTCGACCTCGACGGCTGGGACGGCGCGGCCAAAATCTGCGCGATGGCGAACGCCCTCATGGGCGCCCGACAAAACCCCACGCAGGTGACGCGCCGCAGCATCGCCGACGTCACGGCCGAGGAGCTTCAAGCGGCCAAGCGCGAGGGGTGCGCGATCAAGTACATCTGCCGCGCCGAACGCGACGCTCCCGGCGGGCCGGTCGCTTTGAGCGTGCTGCCCGAAAAGATCCCCCTGGACGACGCGTTCGCGTGCGTGAACGGCGCGTCGGCCGCCGTCACGCTCCGCACGGACCTCGCCGGGGAGCTCACGATCATCCAGGCCGACCCCAGCATCCTGCAGACCGCCTACGGCGTCTACAGCGACCTGATCACGCTGGCGAAGAGGACGGGGAATACGATTCATTAAATGTCGTTTTTCCCTCGGGAGGGATCGGGCGATGAAAAGCGGCGCGTATACTCTCGGCTTTGAGGAGATCGAACGGACTCATTTGGCGCTCGTCGGCGGCAAAGGGCTCAACCTCGGAATTCTGTCGCGCGTCGAGGGCGTTCGCGTCCCCGCAGGTTACTGCGTCACGACGCTCGCGTACCAAAAAATCGCCGCGCTGGCCTCCAAACTCAATGAACGGATCAAGGAACTTTCTTCGCTTAAAGCGGACGATACGGCTCGGATCGCGCGCGTCGCCGCCGATATCCGGCACGCGATCGAAAACGCCCCGGTGCCGCCGGAGATCGAAGAGGAGATTCGCGCACGTTACGCCGCACTCGGAGAAGGCGTTTCCGTCGCCGTCCGCTCGAGCGCGACGGCCGAGGACCTCCCGGGCGCTTCCTTCGCCGGCCAGCAGGAGACGTTCTTAAATATCAAAGACCCCGACGAGCTTCTCTTAAAAGTACGCGCGTGCTGGGCGTCGCTTTTCACGGACCGCGCAGTGTCGTACCGCATGCGAAACGGCTTCGACCACCGAAAAGTCGCGCTCGCCGTCGTCGTCCAGCAGATGGTCTTCCCCGACGTCTCGGGAATTTTGTTCACGGCGGATCCGGTTTCGGGCAACCGGCGGGTCGTCTCTATCGACGCCGGCTTCGGCTTGGGGGAGGCCTTGGTTTCGGGAACGGCCACGGCGGACAACTACCGCGTGCGCGATGGACGCGTCACCGACCGCGCCATTTCGCGCAAGGAAATCGCCGCCCAGCCTCGCGACGGAGGCGGAACGGAAAACGTCCCCCTGCCATCCGAGCTGCAAAACCGCCCCTGCCTGTCCGACGATCAAGCTCTCGAACTCGCGGCCCTGGGGCGCCGGATCGAACGATTTTTCCTCGCTTCGAACGAGCGAGACAAACCGCAAGCGCCGCTGGACGCCTCCGAGACGATCGAGACTCCCCAGGACATCGAATGGTGCCTCGCCGAGGGGACGTTCTACATCCTCCAAAGCCGCCCGATCACGACGCTCTTCCCGCTTCCCCGGACGGATGACGACAAGTTGCACCTGTACGTCTCGATGGGGCACGTGCAGATGATGACCGAGGAGATCCTGCCGCTGGGGATCTCGTTTTTCGAACTGCTGGTCCGCGATTACGGCCGACTCGACTTCGCTGGTGGCAGGCTTTTTTTAGACATCAGCAAGGACCTGAAAGGTTTTTGGGGACGGGCGTTTCTCATGCGCAGCTTCGGGCAGGCGGATGCCGTCTTAAAAGGCATCCTCGAGCGCCTCGTAAAAGACGAGGCGTTCGTGAAAAACCTCTCGGACGAGGGGAGCTGGGTCGCCAAATTCCGCTCGGAGATCCTCTTTTGGTGCGTACGCGCGGCGCGCCTCTACCTCAAGGACGACTGGAGCGTCGTCGAGCGCTGCCTCGCACGCAACCGCTCGCACCTCGAGGAGCGGGAGCACCGGTTTGAAAACGTCTCCGGCATCGAGCTGTTCGACCTGCTTCAAGAAGACATGGAGCGGATGCTCGTCGAGATGACGCATCCGGACGACATGGGGCTTTTGATGCTCTGGGTCGCGTCGTACAACTGGATTCGAAACCGGACCGAAAAATGGCTGGGGCGCCCCGGCGCGATCGACTCGCTTTCGAAGTCCGTACCGCACAACCCCACGTCGGAGATGGGCATGGAGCTCTGGGACATTTCTCTCCTTGTCGGGCGATATCCCGATGTGCTGCGCTTCCTGCGCGAGGCACGCTCGCAAAAAACGGACCTTTTGCGGGATCTGGCCGCGCGCGAGGGCGGCCCCGAAGCTCGCGCGGTCCTGGAGGCCTTCTTGGCGCGATGGGGCATGCGCTGCTCCGGAGAGATCGACATCACGAAACCGCGCTGGCTCGAACACCCCGAGGCGCTGATCCCCATGATCTTGAGCAACGTTGCGACCCAAAACACGACTTCCAGCCGCGAACGCTTCGAACAAGGACGCCGCGAGGCCGAGGAAATGGCGCGCGAGATCGCGGCGCTGCTGGAAAAACTCCCCGGCGGAAAGCGAAAAGTGCGCAAGGCCCAAAAGTGGATCCGCGTGTGGCGAAACGTCTCCGGTTTTCGGGAAGTTCCCAAATACTGCATGATCGCGTCGTTCTGGACCTATAAAAAAGCGCTCCTGCGCGAAGCGGCGCGCCTCGTCGCGCGAGGCGTCCTGCGTGAAAAAGAAGACGCTTTTTACCTCTCGCTCG
>JAVBRL010000117.1:0-9894 GCA_031547985.1 Synergistaceae bacterium | reverse complement strand
AGGTCATTTCGATGATGGAGGAAAAAGACGTCTATCTCGTTCCCAACTTCGCGGCTTATGACGAAATCCTCTTTGGAACCGAGGAATTGATCAAAAAGATGATCCCCTCGTTACAGAAGAAGATCCCTCTTTACGCCGCTCGGATGCTTCGTTCGCGCGAAATGATCATGAAAAGCCGTATCCGCATGGGCTACGGCACCGACTTCGTATCGGGGCGCTACTGCTATCAATCCGGGTATGAATTCAAATCGTGGATGCGCTACGGCGTGAACCCGCTTCACGTGTTGCGGGCGGCGACGTCGATCAATGCCGCCATCGTCGAGATCCCGGAAATCGGCCTCATCAAGCCGGGCTATCTCGCGGACATCGCCGCTTGGAAACGGGATTTCATGACGGATGCCGACGTGCTTCTCGATTGTGCCTTCGTGATGAAAGACGGCGTCGTCTACCCGCCCGAAACCGACTTATAGTTCCCAACAAAGGAGGCCACCACTATTTCGCACTCACATAAAGGCGCGCTCGACGGCGTGAAGATTCTCGACCTGACGCGCGTTCTCGCCGGACCGTTCTGCACGATGCTGCTGGCCGACATGGGAGCCGAGGTCGTCAAGATCGAGGAGCCGCAAAACGGCGACGACACGCGCCGCTATCCGCCCTTTCTGCCGGACGGTTTCAGCGCCTATTTCGGAAACCTGAACCGCAACAAAAAGAGCCTCGCGCTGGACCTCAAAAACCCCCAAGGGGTCGCGATCTTTCGCGAACTCGCGAGGACGGCGGACGTGGTGGTCGAGAATTACAAACCGGGGACAATGAAAAAACTCGGCATTTCGTACGATGAATTGAAAATCCTTAACCCGATGCTCGTCTACGCTTCCATCTCCGGCTTCGGGCAGTACGGTCGCTACCGTGACCGGCCGGGATACGACATCATCGGGCAGGCGGTCGGTGGGCTCATGAGCGTCTCCGGCTGGGCGGATTCCCCGCCGACGCGAAGCGGCACCGCGATGGGCGATGTGCTGGCTGGCCTCAACTGTTGCATCGGCATCCTGGCCGCACTGCAGGGGCGATCGGTGGCGGGAAAAGGGCAGAGCGTCGACGTCTCGCTGGTCGACAGTGTGGTGAGCGCCATGGAGACCATTGTGGAGATCTACCTCGTCGAAGGACGCATCCCCGGACGTATTGGAAACCGCTACGAATTCATCGCCCCTTACGACAGCTTCGAGGCACGCGACGGCTGGGTCGTAATCGCCTGCGGCAACGACGCGGTGTGGAGACGCTTCTGCGAGGCGATCGAGCGTACCGACCTCCTGGGAAACCCGGACTTCGACAGCAACGCGAGCCGAGTGGCACACCATGCCGTGCTCAAAGAAACTGTCGAGGCGTGGACGCGTACACGCAACATCGAGGAAATCGTGGAGCACCTCACTGAATGCAACGTCCCTTGCGCGCCGATCAACAGCGTCGACAAGATCGTGAGCGATCCACACATCGCGCTCGACCGCGAGATGTTCATCGACACCGAAACACCGGGCGGAACTCCCATGAAGGCGGTCGCTTCTCCGATCAAATTCTCGGGTACGAAAACGACGCTTCGTCATCGCCCGCCGGAACTGGGCGAACATACGGCGGAAATCCTGCGGGAATATCTCGGCCTGAACGAGGAAGGCGTTCGGCGCGTCCGCAAAAGCGGCGCGCTGGGCGCAGAAACAACAGGAAAAGCGGAAGAAAAGGAAAGGGAGCGGGTAAGATGACGTTTCGATTCGACTACCCCAAGAAAGTCACACTGGGAGACATCACGATCCGTGACGGTTTTCAGCATGAGGAGAAATTCATCTCGACCGACGCCAAGGTCTATTACGCCGAGCAATTGATCCTGGCCGGCTTTCGGCGGCTGGAGGTCACGAATCTGGGTAACCCCTCCGGGATGCCCCAGTTCAAGGACGCGGACGAAGTGCTGCGGCGCATTCGTACCAGCAAGGCGCTGCAAAAAGCCGGTATCGACGTGGCGCGCGACGTCGAAATCACCGCGGTGACGATTCGAGAAAAGTCCGTCGATCGTGCCGTCGCCCTGCGCAAGGAGGGAGTCGGCCCCGACCGGATCTTGATGATGGTCTCCACCGACGAAGAGCACCACTTCGCCAACTCCGGTGTGACGCTCCCCGAGTATTGGCGCGAGGCAGAACGCTGCATCGCCAAGGCAAAGGACGCGGGTATGAAGTTCAACGGGACCGTGAGCACGATCTGGGGCAGCCCGATCTCCGGCCCCACCGACATGGCGGACGCCATCACCTTCACGAAAAGATGGCTGGACATGGGGGCCGACGATGTGGAACACGCCGATCACGACGGTTCCGCCTCGCCCGATCAGGTCTATCGCTACTACTCCATGCTGATGGAGGCCATCCCACGTCCGGAGGTTCATTTGGCGCACTTCCACGTGACGCGCGGGTGGGGGTTGGCCAATGTACTCGCCGCATTACAGGCCGGCATCTGCGTTTTCGAAAGCACCGTGGGCGGCCTCGGCGGGCAACCGGCCAACTTCGTCGGCGACACGCCGGTGCCCGGAACCGGCGACTACTACTACAACGCCGAGGGGGTCGGGCTCGTCTCCACGGAGGATATGGTCCTTATGATGGAGGAGATGGGCATCGAAACGGGCATCGATCTCGAACGCCTTTTCCGTATCGGCCGCAATATGGAAAAAACGATCGGACGACGCCTGCGCTCCTCGTCGATCATGCACGGACGTATCCCGAAAGAACCGAACGACGCCTATCGACGCCGGGGGTTGCAGGAACGAAAAAGCAAGCTCGGCGAAAAACCATGTCAGCGCTTCCCCGAATAGCAGGGACAGAGGAAAGGATTTTAGACATGAGTGAGCTGCAATCGGCAGTCATTCTCGGCGCGACGCGAACTGCGATCGGCAACTTTGGCGGAGCGCTCGCAGAGGTTACCGCAGCCAAACTCGGTGCGGTCGTCGTGCGAGAAGCGTTGCGACGTTCCAATGTCTCGGCGTCGGAGGTGGATGAAGTTTTTTTGGGGAACGTACTACAAGCCGGACAGGGACAGAACCCCGCGCGCCAAGCTGCGCTGGCGGCCGAGATCCCCGAGGAAGTGCCCTGTAGGACGGTGAACAAGGTCTGCGGCTCCGGCCTGCGTTGCGTCTCGCTCGCGGCCCAAGCCATCCGCGCCGGCGACGACGACGTCGTTGTCGCCGGCGGGATCGAGAATATGAGCCGTGCCCCCTATTACCATACCGACAGCCGTTGGGGAAACCGCATGGGGCACAAGAGCGCTCTTGACGGCATGATCGTCGATGGTCTCTGGGACACCTTCGGCGACTACCACATGGGCGTTACCGCCGAAAACCTGGCGAAACGCTACGATATCTCGCGAGAGGAGCAGGATGCCTTTGCCCTGCAGAGTCAACGAAAAGCTGTGGCAGCACAAGAAGCAGGACGTTTCGTGGATGAGATCGTCCCGGTAGAAATTCCACGCAAAAAAGGAGAGTCGACCCTTTTTGAACGGGACGAGTTTCCACGGGTCGACTGCTCCGTCGAATCGCTGGCGAAGCTGAAACCCGCCTTTCGCAAGGACGGAACGGTGACGGCCGGCAACGCGTCCGGCATCAACGACGGCGCAGCGGCACTTCTGGTCGCATCCGAGCGCTACGCAAACGAAAAAGGACATAAGCCACTCGCACGCATTCTCGGCTACGCATCGGCAGGCGTTGCACCTTCAGTGATGGGAATCGGGCCGGTCGAGGCGGTACGCCTGTCGTTGAAAAAAGCGGGACTTTCTCTTGCCGAAATCGATCTGATCGAGGCAAATGAAGCCTTCGCCGCTCAGGCGATCGCCGTCGCACGTGAGCTGGCTCTCGATATGGGAAAGGTCAACGTAAACGGCGGAGCAATCGCGCTCGGGCATCCGATCGGTGCAAGCGGTGCGCGCATCTTAGTAACACTCCTCCACGAGATGAAACGACGCGGCGTACGTTATGGCCTGGCGACACTTTGCATCGGCGGCGGCATGGGAACCGCGCTCGTCGTCGAATCGTTGTAGCTTGGCGAAAGAGAGGATGCACAATGGTCGAAACAGAACGATTGAAGAAACCGGAGAAGGTCGTCTCCATCGATGAGGCATTAGATCGGATCAAAGATGGCATGAGTGTCATGGTCGGCGGATTTCTGGGCAACGGGAGCGCGGGCGCAATGCTTGAAGCATTGGCAAGCAGGGGGGTTCGCGAGCTGACGTTGATCTGCAACGATAGCGGCTTGGCCGGAAAAGGGATTGCTCGCCTGATCGAAAAGGGCTGTTGTCGGAAGCTGATCGCTTCTTACATCGGAGCCTGCCCCGAATCGGTGCATAAGATGGGCACGGGTGAGATACAGGTCGAGCTTGTACCGCAGGGGACGCTCGCGGAGCGCATTCGCGCGCACGGCTCCGGACTCGGTGGCGTGTTGACGCCGACAGGCGTCGGTACGATTGTCGAAGAGGGCAAGCGCAAGTTGACGCTCAACGGATGCGATTATCTCTTAGAAGAAGCCCTCGGCGCGGACGTCGCCCTCATCGGCGGCAGCCTCGTCGATCGTGCCGGCAATATCGTCTATCGCCGAAGCACGCGCAACTTCAACCCCTTGATGGCCTTGGCAGCGGACAGCGTCATCGTGGAGGCGGGAAAAATCGTTGACGTCGGCGAGATCGATCCGGACCACGTCGTCACGCCGGGCATCCTCGTCGACTGGATTGTGCAAGGAGGGTGCGCATGATGGACGCACGCGAACGCATCGCGCGCCGAGTGGCGCAAGAATTGAAGGACGGCGACGTCGTCAATCTCGGCATCGGCATGCCAACAATGGTTGCGAACTACATCCCGAAAGGGACGAACATCGTGCTCCATTCCGAAAACGGCTTCGTCGGCCTCGGCCCCGCACCTGCGCCTGGCAGTGAAGATCCGAACCTCGTGAACGCCGGAGGAGCTCATGTCACGGCGGTACCGGGAGCCGCTTTCTTCGACAGCGGCATGTCGTTTTCGATCATCCGTGGCGGTCACGTGGACGCCACCGTGCTGGGAGCGCTGCAAGTCGACGAGGCGGGAAACTTGGCGAACTGGATGATCCCCGGCAAGATGGTACCGGGGATGGGCGGCGCGATGGATCTGGTCGTCGGCGCAAAGCGCGTTATCGTCGCCATGGAACACACGGCGAAGGGCAAACCGAAGATTCTCAAACAGTGCACGCTACCCCTGACGGCAGCAAAGGAAGTAGACCTGATCGTCACGGAACTTGCCGTCATCGAGGTGGGAGACAAGGGGTTGACCCTTCTTGAAACGGCTCCCGGCGTCACCGCGGAGGACGTCCAGGCAGCGACCGAAGCAAAGTTGCTGATCAGCAACAACCTCGGCACATTCGCTCTTTAGCACTTCTCCCGCAGGGCGAAGCCCCCGGTCTTTTCCCAAAAGGCCCAGGGGCTTCGCTGTCATTGGGGATGTTAAGAAATAAGAGAAAACTCAGCGCGTTTTTTCCTTCCTGTCTCGGCGTATTCGATGAGCGCGTCCGCGTTCATTCCCTCAAGTCCGAGATTGCGCACGTTGCGGCCGTCCTCGCCGTTCGTGAAATCCTGCTCCATCACTTGTTCGCAGATGTCGACGACCATCCGCGTCTTGGGGGCCGGAACGCCGATCAGCTCGCCCACCGCGGCCATGGGAACGAGCCCCGCCGGAACGTCTTCCGTGATGTAACGGTTCTGGAGCGTGTTGGGGCTGTAGATGTTCGTGTAGGCCTTGCACGCCTGGAACGTTTCGCGCAGACCGGTCGTCCCACGGACGCCGTACTCCTGCTCGTACTGCATGAACAGCGTGAAGAGGTCTTTCCCCAGCGTGAGCCCGAGCGCATGCCCGATGGCGATACGCTCGGCGTCCATCTTCTCCATGATCTTTTCCACTGTGGGGCCGATGGCCTCGTGCATGAACGAAAATTTTTGTCCGGACTCCACCCACGAACAGTTCAGGATCATCGGCGCCGGGTGGACAAGCGGGTTCGTGTTGTCGATGCTCGTTGCGAGGACATTTTTCACGGCCTGGGCCTCGGGAATGGGTTCGCTCAGGATCTCCATCAGGCGATCGACGTTCTTTGCGGCCGGAAACGCGGAGACGAGGATACGGTCCTTTTTGCCCCCCACATGCGCCTTGCCGGGCTCAAGCAAGCGGCAGGCGAAAAGCGACGTGTTGCTCTCCGCGAGGACGACTTTCTTCGAACAGCCGAAGTCCTCAAGCGCCTTTCGAAAAGCGAACGCTCCGAACGTCGACGCCGGGTTGATGAAAACGATCTGCTCGTCATGGAGGTGCTTGGCAAGTTCGCGCGCCAATGACCGGTGGTGCTGCGCCGGGTTGATCACCATGACGATTTCGGCACCGTCTACGACCTGCTTCATGTTCGTACTCGCCGAATCGAACGGGACTTTCCCCTCGATCGCCCCGCTGAGTTCAATGGACCCTTTTTGGTTGATTGCGTCCACGGTCTCTTGGAAAAAATCGAACAGCCCGACGTCGTACCCCTTGAGCTTGAGATAACCCGCGTGCGTCTGCCCGCTGTTTCCCGCCCCTAAAATCGCGAATTTTTTCTTCTTCAAACCGACCGACCCCTTTCGTTTGGGTTCCTAAAAAGGCCCATACCCGGTGGCAACTGCGAACGCGAGCGCTACAAAGACGAGGACGGACCATTTGACGACTAGGACGAACGCGAACCGAAACCATCGATCGAACGAGATCCCTGCGATGCCGATACAAGCCATCGTCGTGGGATGCGTCGGCGTGATCATGTTCCAGAATCCGTCCCCGCACTGAAACGCCAGGACAGCCGTCTGTCGCGTCACACCAACCAGGTCACCCACGGCCGACATGATCGGCATCACCGCCGTCGCCTGCCCCGAGGAGGAGGGAATGAAAAAGTTGATGAACCCCTGCGACAGGTACATGCCCCAGGCGGCGACGATGGGGTGCAACGTTGAGATCGGGGCGGAGATCCAGTAGATCAACGTGTCCATGATCGCCCCCTCCTGCAGGACGACCAAAATAGCCCGCGAAAGCGACACGATCAGCGCCGTCCCCGCGAGCCCCTTCGCCCCGGCGACGAACTCCGTCATGCACGACTCCAGGTTGCCTTTAAAATAAAACAGCCCTACTGCGAGCCCGCAGGTCATGAAGACCGCAGACATCTCCGTGAGATACCAGCCGTACTTCATGACACCGACCACTAGGATGGCAAGAGATAAGACAAGCAGCAGCAGGACAACGGCGTCCCGCCCGTCGAACGGGCGTTCCTCGGCCTCTTGAGCTGTCCAGAGCCTGTTTTCGTCCGCCACGACACCCGCTTTACGGTACTTCTTGCCGTACGCGACGACGTGCTGGTAAGCGACGAGCAGGGCGCCCACCGCCAAGACAAGCCTCAGACCGATACCGGAGAAGATCGGCAGCTGCGAGATCTCCTGCGCGATCCCCGTGTTGAAGGGATTCAAGGGGCCGGGCGAGTAACCGCTGTAGATGGCAACGATGACCATCGACACGCCAACGATCGGGTCGAACCCCATCCGGATGGCCACGGGAACGAGGATCGAGATGAATGGAATCGCCTCCTCGGCCATCCCGTACGACATGCCGCCGATGGCGAACGCCGCCATGATGACGAAAATGAGATAGTTCTCCCGGCCGGAGAATTTTTTGATCAAGCTGTTCAAGCCAGCGGTAATCGCGCCCGTCTTCGTGATAATGCCGAACGCCCCGCCGCATACGAGTACAAAGGCGATCAGTTGCGCAGCGCTCACGATCCCCCGATAGACGGACGACATCAGGAACATGGCGCCCACGGGATGGCTTTCGATCACTTTGTACGTGCCCGCGACGACGACGGTCCGTTTCGTCGCCTCGTCGGCGACCCGCTCGAACTGCCCCGCCGGAACGATATAGGAAAGGATGGCCGCAAATAAGACGACGCAGACCAAAAGCGTCGGCGTGCTCGGGAATTTGAAACGACTTCGTTTTTTTTCGGATTTCTTCGCATCAACGGTTGCTAGCACGTGAATTCACCTCTTTGTTTGATGATTCTTATGAATGATATTCACCTCAAACGGGCTTCTTTCGATCCACCTCCTTGAAAGCCCATGTCCAAATATCCTACAATAGGATGAATATACGAGCGCGCCGAATGCCTGTCAAGGTTGAGTAACGCTCCCAAAGGCAAAATGGACTCGGGCCCGCGAGGAATGCTACAATTTTAAAGAATCAGCGAGGAGTGAAGACTTTTGCTGGAACCCGTCTCCAGAAAAACGTTGCCCCAGGCGATCTTGGGGAAAATCATCGACGCGATCAAAGAAGGGGTTTGGCAGCCGGGCTCCCGTATTCCCGGCGAACAGGAGCTCGCCTCCGCGTTCGCCGTGAGCCGCAACAGCATCCGCGAAGCTGTGAAGATCCTGAACAACATGGGAATTTTGCACTCCCACCCCGGGCAGGGGACGTTCCTATCCGCCGACGCGATTCAGCAGATCCTCTACCTGGAGTTCATCGAGAAAGGCAAAAAGGATACAAGCCTGTTCGACCTCCTGGAGATCCGACTTTTGCTGGAATCGCAGTGCGCCTACTGGACGACGAAGCGCGCGTCGGACGACGAGCTCGCGGAGTTCGAAAACATCCTGAAGCGAAGTCGTGCCACGGATACGAGCGACCTCGAACGGCAAAACGCTCTTCATCAAGATTTTCACACGGCGATCATTCGCCTCTCCAAAAACAGCTTCGTGATCCGGCTCTTTTCGCTCATCGAAGCGGAGATCGAGTCACAGCGTTCCAAATACGACGCGATGCCCAATGTCGTACAAGTCGACATGATCCACGACCAGGAGACGATCGCAGCACACGTCCTCGCACGCGAAGCGGAAAAAGCGCGCCTGGCCATGGAAAAGCACCTGCACAAAGGGCTGCGCTTCTTAGCTCAAACGGACGAATCCGGGACACTACCACCTGACTAAATTAAAGGAGACACCGCATGAACCATAAGAACGGGCATGACGTGCTGGAAAAAGTCCGAGCCAACTTGCAGGATAACGCCGACGAAAAGGCGGCTGCCGGTACGCGGCGTTTTTTCAAAGAAAACGAATGCATCCGCGCGTACGGCGTCAAAAGCGCGATCGTGCGAAAGATCGCCAAGGACGCTTTTGTTGTGCTGAAGGTATTGCCCAAAGGCGATCTTTTTACTCTCTGCGAAAATCTATGGGCCTCGGGTTACATTGAGGAAACCGGCGTCGCCTGCGAATGGTCCTACGCCGTGCACAAACGTTACGAGCCGGCCGATTTCGCGACGTTCGAGCGCTGGGTCGACACGTACGTGGGCAACTGGGCCGCCTGCGACACGCTCTGCAATCACACGATCGGCGCTTTTATAGAAATGTATCCCCAATTCGTCGAGAATTTGAAAATGTGGACCGGATCGGAAAATCGCTGGAAAAAACGCGCCGCCGCTATCACGCTGATCGTGCCCGCACGAAAGGGGCTATTTTTGTCCACTATTTTCGAAATCGCAGACGCGCTCATCGCCAGCCCCGACGACTTGGTGCAAAAGGGGTACGGCTGGGCGCTTAAGGCCGCCAGCGAGGCGCATCAAGATGAGGTCTTCGATTTCGTCCTGGCCCGCAAAGCGACGATGCCGCGAACCGCGTTTCGCTACGCGCTCGAAAAAATGCCCCCCGAACGCCGCGCCTTGGCTATGGGGAAATGAGACCGATTCGCGGTAAGATAAATCATCGGCTTTCATTCGCGACGAAATTTTTCTTAAGGGGAGTGACAAGACATGCCAGAATCGCTTGCAAGCGTGAAGAACCTGCCTAGAATCCGCCTCGGGAGGACCG
>JAVBRL010000064.1:0-5490 GCA_031547985.1 Synergistaceae bacterium | reverse complement strand
GGAGCCTGCTCCCGAAACGCCTTCAAGACGGGTTGGATGTCGTACACCAGGAGCGTTTCGGGCATGGCGACCCGCAGGCTCCCCGTCATCTCGAGGGCGTCTTTGCCATAACTCTCGAGGCGCGAAGCGGATTCCAAGACGGTATCGACATAGGGCAAAATCCTCTCGCCGGCCTGTGTGAGCACCATCCTACGGCCGATCTTTTCGAAGAGCTTCACAGAAAGCTCCCGCTCGAGCTGCTGCATTTGGAACGTGACGGTCGAACGCGTGTAGTTGAGCCGCAGGGCCGCCTTCTGGAAGCTTCCCGTCTCCAGGATGGCTTTGAGCGTCGCCAAGTACTTCAGGTCCATGCAGTCTCCCCCTTTTAGTTCAGAAAAATTGAATTCTCATTATGAATATTCCAATATTTTTTGCGTATCGTTTGGTGCTATTTTATCGAGCAAAGGGTTTGAAAGAAAGGGGGAGTGTCGTGCTTTACATCAGCGACATTCTGGCGACGGCACCGCATCGTTTTTCGACGCCGCTGCAGGAAAAAACATATGCGACGTTGGATTTGCTTCACATTCCGTTCGAGCGCGTCGAAACGGACGAAATCGTCACGATGGAAGACTGCGCTCTCGTCAACCAAAAGCTGGACATGAAGATGGTCAAGACGCTTTTTTTGTGCAACCGGCAGCAGACGGAATTTTATCTCTTCGTGACATGCGGCGACAAGCCGTTTCAGTCCAAAGAATTCGCTGGTGCGCTCGACGTTTCGCGCGTGTCTTTCGCGCCGCTCGAACGGATGGAGGGGATGCTGGGGACGAAAATCGGCGCGGCGACCGTTTTTAGCGTTTTGCTGGATCCGAATCGGAAAGTACGCGTCGTGTTCGACCAGGACGTGGTCGACGAAGAGTGGTACGGATGCAGCGATGGGACGAATACCGGCTACATGAAAATCGCAACCGATCGGATCGTGCGGGATTTTTTGAGTTACGCGAAACACGCCCCGACCGTGATCCGGATCGCGCGTTTTTAAAATAAAGAAGAAACGAAAGGAGATGTTGGAATGAGTGCTGAAAAAAAAGAAAAAGAACAGAAAAAAAGTGATTCCGTCAGCGAAGATCTCGCGCGCCTGTTTGGTGTGACGCCGGAGGAGCTGATGCGCCTGTTCAATCTGACCGAGGAGCAGCTGATGGAGCTGGACGAGGTTGAGTTTCGGGCGCGGATGCGCGAGCGCTGTCACCATACGATGGAGATCCCGACGTACGAGAGCGCGTATTTCGGGACGCCGCTTCCCGCGGATCAGATCGCGACGATCGAAAAAATGCTTCGTGTGTGGGACCGGCGCGGCCTTTCGCACGACCTGGTGGAGTATCGTTTCGCGACCACGATCCTGGGGTTCGCGAAAAAACGCATCGCCGGCGAACCCGTCGACCTGAGCGTCTACGAACCCAAATGGCTTAGCGCGGAGGAGCAGGGCGTTTTCGAACGGGTCGTTTACGAGCGCCGCTCCGTGCGGCAGTGGGATCTCTCGCGGCGCGTGGACGACGCGCTGATCGACAAAGTGCTGCAAGCCGGGCTTTGGGGGCCTCATGGCTGCAACCTGCAATCTGTCCGCTACATGGTCGTGTGGGAGGACGTGGAGCCGGGGCTTTTCGAGGGCAGTGACGTCCCGGGCGGACCGGTTCACCTCGTGGTGATGCAGGACAAGCGCTGCTATCAGGCAAACCCGCTGATGCCCGCATTCAATCTACTCCTCGACTGCGGCGCGGCCACGCAGAATATCGTGCTCGCCGCGCACGCCTATGGGTTGGGGGGCTGCTGGCTCACGTTCTCCGATGTGATGCGCGAGCGCTTGATCCGGCACTATTCCATTCCCGAACATTACAACGTCGTCACGTACGTGGACGTGGGCTGGCCGGACCAGAGCCCTTGCCCGATCTGGCGCTGCGGCGTGGAAGAAGCGGTGGTCCATCGCTCGCCGGCCAAGGCGGGTTGATCTGTAAATTATAGAAGGGAGTGTTAAAGATGTTGTACCTGAACGGCAACGAGATCATGCAGGCGGTCACGCTGGACGATGTGATGAAGGCGGTGGCGGATGCCTACCTCTTGTTCGACAAAGGGACGTGTTACATTCCTGATCGCGCGTTCTATGCGCACCAGGGCAATAAAATGATCTACATGCCCTGTTTCGCGCCGGATGCGTTGATCACGAAAATTTTGTCCTTCTTCCCGGAGAATCCCAAAAAGGGCAAGCCCACGCTCGACGGGGTCGTCCTCTGGAAAGACCCCGAAAGCGGGGAGATTTTGGCCATCATGGATGCGAAAAAAATCACGGCGCTTCGGACGGCGGCGGCCGGAGGGCTTGCCATACGCCATCTGTCGAACCCCGAGGCCAAAACGCTGGGGATCGTCGGAGCGGGGATGCAGGGGCTGCATCTGGCGCTGTTCGCCTCGACCGTGCGAAAGATCGAGCGGATCTACCTCTACGATACGTATCGCAAAGAAGCGGATTCGTTCGCCAAAGATCTTGAAAAAATGCTGGGGCGTTCCGTATCGTGCACCCTCTGCAAGGAACCCCGCGAGTTGTTGGAAAACAGCGAGATCGTTATCACCGCGACGACGTCTTCGAAGCCGGTCCTGCCCGACAATGCGTCGCTGCTGGCGAACAAGTGTTTCGTCGGCGTCGGCTCCTACTCGCCCTCGATGCGGGAATACCCCGCGTCGATCTGGAGCGTGGTCGATACGGTCTACGTGGATTTGGAATATGCGATGGAAGAAAGCGGCGACTTGAGCCAGCCCTTGGAAGAGGGATTGCTCACGCCGGAGCGCGTGAAAAAAATCAGCACGCTGATCGGCGGTCCTATTACGCCGCCCGCGAAGGGGAAAAGTCACTTTTTCAAGACGGTCGGCATGTCGCTCGTCGACCTGATGACTGCGGCTGCCGTTTACCAAAACGCGCGGCAAAAAGGGATCGGACAGGTTATTCAAGCGTAAAAAATTTTATCCGGTATCCTGTAATCCGGTAAAAGTGGAGGGAAAGAAAATGCTCGCAACGATCCTTTACGCTCATCCATACGAGGGCAGTTTCAACAAAGCGATTCGCGACACGGTTGTGGAGGCTTTCAAACGCAAGAAAAAGGAAACCGTTTTGATCGATCTGTACAAGGAGAAGTTCGATCCGGTCCTAAGCGAGGAAGAACTCGCCGTCTACAGCAAGGGCGAATACAAAGACCCTCAGGTTGGAAAATATATCGAGATACTGGACCAAACCGACGAGATCGTCCTGATTTTCCCCATCTGGTGGTACGATTTTCCCGCCATCATGAAGGGGTTCTTCGACAAGGTCATGCTGCTGGGCTCGGCGTATTCCTCCGACGAAAAAGGGTTGCACGCGGTGAGAAACATCCCTCGGACGCTGATCGTTACGACGGCTTCCGCGCCGACGGAAGCGCTGGTGAAAAATCTGGGCGACACCATCAACCAGATGATGATCAACACGATCTTCAAAGCGATCGGTTTTAATGGGGCGCGGTGGGAAAATTTCGGCTCGATCGGCAAAAGCACCCCCGAAGGGCGCAAGGAATTTCTTTCTAAAATCTCCACGCTGGTGTAAAGGCCGGGGATTGACGATCAACTTCCGCACGCGGCCCCCGAACGTTTTAGCGTTTGGGGGCGCGTTTTATTGCAAATTCGTGCTATTTTAACGGACAGTGGGTACGGAAGGAAAGAGGGCGGGGAAATGAATCGGACGTTGGTCGGGCTGAATGCGGCGGTGTTCATCATGATGCTGGGCGTGGGGATCGCGGTCCCTTTTCTTGCCGGCAGGGTCATCGGCTTTACGGGTTCGAACACGGCGGTCGGTTTCATCACGCTCTGCTACGCCATCTCCAGCAACCTGATCCAGGTGCCGATGGGAGCGCTTTCGGACCGCTTGGGATACAAGCGTTTCCTGATCGCCGGTTATCTTCTGTGCACCGCGAGCGGGTTGCTTTACTTTTTTTCGAAAAGCTCGGCGTTCATCTTCGTGGGGCGCATGATCCAGGGCGCGGGCGAAGCGCCGTTGTGGGCGCTGGCGCCGGCGATTTTGTCGATTCAATTTCCACAGGCAAAGGGGCGCGTGATGGGGCTTTACAACGCGTCGCTCCACATCGGCCTGACGGTGGGGCCCCTGCTGGGGATCGGTGCGTTGAAGCTCTTTGGGGCTCGTGCCGACGACGTGGCGTTTTTGTTTTTCTCCTTCGCCTGCCTCGTCGCCGCGGCGATCGTGGCTGCGAGCGTCGAAAATCCGCCTCAAGAGTCGGACCGCAAAGAGACGGTTTCTTTCAAAAACATCCTGGCGCTCGCGTCGGACCGGACAATCCTGGCCGTCTTTTTAGGGATCACGCTCTATGGCGTCGGCTACGGGATCACCATCACGTCCGTTCCCGCCTACATGCTGCGCTTCAAAGGGTACGACCAGACGTTTTTGCAGCTTTTTTTCATCGCGTTCTACCTCGCGATCAGTGCCTCGCAGGTCATCTCGGGGCCGCTGTCCGACAAATGGGGGCGCGAGCGCTTCATGGTTTGCGGGCTTGCCGTGGGAGGGCTTTTCATGGCGCTGTTTCCGGCGATGGGTTCGGTGGGCACGATCGCGACGCTCACGGTGGCGAGCCTCGGCCTGGGGACCTTTTACCTCGCCTCGATGGCCTACTTGAACGGCACCGTGTCGAACGCCCAAAAAGGCGCTATTTCCGGCGCGTATTTTCTCGTCTGGGGGATCGGCTATTTCGCGGGTCCGATGATCGTGGGCAACTTGGGAGAGCTATGGCGCGGCAGCCTGGGGTTTTACTGCTACGCCGCCGCCTTGTTACTCGAGTCGTTCGTTTTGGTTTTTGCCTTTCGGAAAAAGGGGGCCCTTGTGTCCACGGACTAGACGAGGCCCCCTTCTTCATCGTGGGTGCAGAACCGCACGAAATTACACGAAATAGTGACGGCTCCTCGCTTCAGGCGGAGGCGAGTATCTTCGCCAGTTCTTTTAAGGCGACATTGCCTCCGCTGACGACGAGCACGACTTTTTTACCCTTCAGGGATTGCGGCAGGCATGTGAGCGCCGCGGCTGTCGTGAGTGCGCCTGTCGGTTCGGCGAGGATCTTGCAACGTTCGAGGATCAGGCGCACGGCGTCGGCGATCGCTTCCTCCGAGACCTCGATCATGTCGTCGACGTAGCGCTGGACGACCGGGAACGTCAGGTCGCCGGGGACCGACGTGAGGACGCCGTCGGCGATCGAGCGGGTCGTCTCGAGCCGCTCGCGCTTGCCCGCGCGAAACGAAAGCGTCGTGCTGGTGCTCCCCAGCGGGTCCACGCCGAAAATTTTGACGCCGGGCGACGTCTCCTTGACGGCGGTCGCGACGCCGGAGATCAATCCGCATCCGCCCGTGGGGACCAAAACGGCGTTCACGTCGGGCAGGTCCTCGAGGATTTCGAGGCCCATCGTCCCCTGTCCGGCCATGATATAGGGGTCGTTG
>JAVBRL010000098.1:0-11533 GCA_031547985.1 Synergistaceae bacterium | reverse complement strand
AGAAAAAGAGCATCCACAGGAGGTTGTTGGACAGCACCAAACCAAACATCGCCGACAGAAACAAAAAGAGCACGCTGAGAAAGACGTTCTTTCTGTCGCCAGTCGGCGACGGGTGATACCTGTGGTGGTCTTTCATATACTCGACGGAATAGACACAGATCAGGCTGCCAATGATCCCCACGATCAACAGCATAATGATTGTCAGCTTGTCCACTATCACCGTTCGCGTCACCGCGACGCCGTGCGCGTACCCGAACTCGAAGCCCAGGAGCACCGCCATCTGCAGGGCGGCGAAACAGACGAGGAGAAAGCGCCTGTGCCTGACACCGAGCACCACGATATAGGCTCCCATCAGGAGTTCAACACCTAAAATAAGCCCATTTAAAATGGCATACTCGCTTAAATCGAATGCATAGACGTGATTGAAAAAAATAAAAGAGGTATAAACGGATAGGGCGGCGATCAAAACGGAAGACAACCTGACGATGACCGCGCCGGCTTTTTCGTTGCGCCCAAGGCGCAATAGGAGGGAAGGAATCAGGGGAAAAACGATCAAAAAAGCCAGAGCCTGCATGCTTAACGCCTTCTTTCCCGCAAACGGCCGTTCATGAGAAAACGCTGGTCCAACGCCTCCTCTTCGAGTACACGCGGGTTAAGCGTATCATAAACAACATTTATTATAAATAAGAAATCACCTCCCGGGCTCAGTAAAAAATACAGAATACGCGGGTGACAAGCAAATGATCTGGCGGAGACGTGTGGGAATCGAACCCACCGAGGACCGCGTGAACGACCCCCCACCGGTTTTGAAGACCGGGCGCGACACCAGTCACGATTCGTCTCCGAAAGAACTCCCGAGAAATTCTCTCGCCTGCAAATTAGCACAGTTTCGCGCATCCGCCAAGCTACAAAAAATTGCGCGCTTTCTTGCGGATACGCTGCAATGCGTTGTCGACCCGCTTACGTGGCCACCCCAGGATCACTCCCGCCTCGAGTACTCCTCCGCCGTGCAGGTAGGCATCGAAAACCAGACATTCGAGCGGCGTCAATACCTGCACGAGACGCTCGACCTTGTCGCGCCATTCGATGCGGTCGAAACCGATCTCCGTGACATGGGGCGCGCCCGGAGCGTCGAGCAGCTCGGACAAATCATCGCTGCGCGACTGCGCGCGGTATGCCTTGCGCAACGCCGAGACCATGCGGTTGCGCACGCAGACGCGCAGGTACGCGGGCAGCGGCCCGCGCTCGCGATCGTAATGCATCACACCGTCGCAAAGCGCCAAGAGGCCGTCCTGCACGAGGTCGTCCTTTTCGACGATCCCCGTGCGCGCGTAGCGCGCGGCGAGGGACCGCACAAGCGGAACATACGCGATCAGCACGGATTCGACATGCTGCGCGGTGTCATATTCGGTTTCGTTCATCGGGAAAACGTCATGGCTCATCGTTCACAACTCGTTTGCTCTCGCGGGCTTTTGCCTTTCAGCCCCTTCGCCACTACAAAATACGCGCCAAGACCACCGGCGGTCCCAAGCTCCCCTTGAGCCCGTCCGTGAAGGCCTTTTCGAAAAACGGCTCGGCCGCTTCGTATTTCGCGGGGTCGTTCGCGTGGATTTCCATCACTGCTTCGCCCGCTTCAACCGCGTCGCCGGTTTTCTTGAGCAACCGCACGCCGACGGCGGGATCGATCGGGTCGCCTTTTTTCTCGCGTCCCGCCCCCAGCACCCCCGACCCTCTGCCGATCAGTTCCGCGTCGAGGCGCGCGATCACACCGGCACGGAGCGATTTCAACCAAGAAATCCGCGACGCGCGGGGGAGGATTTTTTCCGGCGCGTCGCACACACGCGGGTCACCGCCCTGGGCTGCGATCATCTCGGCCAGTTTGGCCAGCGCGCTTCCGTCGGCAAGCTTTTGGACCACGCGACGGCGCGCGGCGTCCCTATCGCCCGCAACGTCGCGAATGGCCAGCATTTCAGCTGCCAGCTCCACACAGACGGCATGCAGATCTTCGGGGCCGCCACCTTTTAAAACCTCAATCGCCTCAATGACTTCGAGCGAGTTCCCGACACAGTTTCCCAGCGGCTCGTCCATCGCCGTCACCAACGCCACAGCACCGTAGCCGAGTTTTTTCGACAGATCAACGAGTTTTTCGGCCAGCCTTCGGGCCGCGTGCGTGTCTTTCATGAACGCCCCCGAGCCGCATTTGACGTCGAAGACGAACGAGCGACTCCCCGAGACGGCCTTTTTGCTCACGATGCTGCTCGCGATCAGGTCGTCGCACTCGACCGTGCCGGTGACGTCGCGCAGGGCGTAGAATTTGCCCTCGGCGGGGGCAAGCTCGAGCGAGTGTCCGCTGATCGCGCACGAAATGCGCTCGACCTGCTCGACGAACGCCCGCGTTGAGAGGCTCACGTTCATGCCGGGGATCGATTCGAGCTTGTCGACCGTACCTCCGGTGAAACCCAATCCGCGCCCAGAGAGTTTGGCCACGGGAACGCCGCAGGCGGCGGCCAGCGGCACGACCACAAGTGTCGTCTTATCGCCCACGCCGCCGGTGCTGTGCTTGTCGACGGCGTGGATGGCGTCGGGAAACGTCACGCGATCGCCCGAATCCGCCAGCGCACGCGTGAAATCGCACAGCTCGCCATCGTCGAGGCCACGAAAACAGACGGCCATCAGCCACGCGCTCGTCTGATAGTCGGGGATGTCGCCCGCGGCGACGCCCCTGACGAACGCGCTGATCTCCTCGGCCGCACAACGCGACCCCGCGCGCTTGCGGGCGATCATACCGATCATGTCAAACGGCGCGCGTCGCATCTAACGGTCGAACTCCCGCAAAAAGCCGCGAATCAGGCGACCCATCTTGTCGGCGGATTTTTGCATCTCCGCCAGCACTTCCTCGTGCGTCAGGCGCGACTCCTGAATGCCCGCCGCGTAGTTGGCGACGCACGAGACGGCCGCCACGCGCATGCCCATGTGGTTGGCGGCGATCACCTCCGGCACGGTCGACATGCCGACGATGTCGGCGCCCAACGTCCGCGCCATGCGGATCTCCGCCGGCGTCTCGAACGACGGGCCAGAAAACGCGATGTAGATGCCGCGGTGCAGCGTGATGCCTTCCTGGTCGGCAACATGCGAGAGCACATCGAGCAGCTCGGGGTTGTACGCGTACGTCATGTCGGGGAAACGCGGCCCCCAATCCTCCTCATTGCTCCCGATCAAGGGGTTCGCGCCCATGAAGTTGATATGATCGAAGATCGCCACCAGGTCGCCGGGCGCGAAGCGTGTGTTGATGCCGCCCGAGGCGTTGGTCGCGAAATAGTCGCGAACGCCCCACTCGCCGAGCAAGCGGACCGGAAACGAAACCTCCTGCTCCGAATAACCTTCGTAGTAGTGCGTACGCCCCTGGAGCACGACGACGGACACGCCCTCGAGCTGCCCGAAGACGAGCCGCCCTGGGTGCCCTGGGACCGTCGAGTGCGGCCAATAAGGAATCTCCGCGTACGGAATCACCTCGGCATGCTCGATTTCGTGGGCCAGATCCGCCAGCCCGCTACCAAGGACAAGGGCAATCCGGGGGGGATTGGTTATTTTTTTCTGAATGAAGTAAAGCGCTTCCAGTACGTTCTCGCGTTGCGGCATGATAAATTCAAAAACCTCCTACGCTCTTGGATGATAACGGTCGTAAATTTCTCGGATTTCCATGTCGAAGTGCGTGTATTTCTGCGTCGTGTTGATCGATGCGTGTCCTAAAAGCTCCTGCAGCGTGCGAAGGTCCATCCCCCGGCGCAACAGGTGCGACGCGAACGAATGGCGCAAGGCATGCGGATGGAGCCGCGTTTTGGAGATCCCCGCCGCCGTGCCGCGCTTGCGCACGATCCGCCACAGCTCCGAGCGCTCCAACGGACGCCCGGTACGCGACAAAAAAAGCTCGCGCGGCTCGATCGGGTTTTTCCTGCTCAAGGCTGGGCGCGCTTCATCGACATAGCGCTCGAGGATTTGGCGTACTTCGCCCAGGTAGGGAATCTGCCGCTCCTTGTCCCCTTTGCCGCGCGTACGCAACACGCCGGCGGTCGCGTCGAGGTCGCCCAGACGCAGGCTGCACAGCTCCGATGCGCGGAGACCACAACCATAGGCGAGTTCGAGTAACGCCCGATCGCGAAGACCCAAGGCCTTCGATTCGTCGCACGCGCCCAAAAGCCGCCCAACCTCGCCCTCCGTCAGAATCTGCGGAAGTTGTTGCCCCTTTTGAGGCAGATCGATCCGCCCCGCCGCTTCGGGCACGTCGCGCCCTTCGTTCGCCAAAAAACGCGTGTATGTTTTAAAAACGGCCACGTTGCGCTGCAGCGTGCTTTTCGCTTTTCCCTGCGCCGTCAGGTACCGCAGGTAGCGCGCGATCTTGCTTTCGTCGAACGGCAGCGGATCGAGTCCATTTTGCGCGCAAAACCCCCGCCAGTTCGCCAGGTCCGAGCGGTACGCGCGAACCGTGTTCGCACTGCAGCCGCGCTCGAGACTCAAATAATCGAAAAAGCACACCAGCTCCCGCGCGTCCATCATCACTCAGATGTTCAAATGCGAAAAATACCAGCAGAACGCGCACAGCGTCTTGGCGTCCTGCATGTCACCCGAAAGATACAGGCGGAAAAGCTGTTTGCGGTTCACGGGAACCACCTCAAGAAACTCGTCCTCATCCTCGGGAAGCTTGGAGAGCGTGAGATCCGTCGCATAATACAAAATGAGCAGCTCGTTCGAAAACCCGGGCGACGTAAAGATCCGCGCGATCTCGCGCAGCTTGCCCGGACGGTATCCCGTCTCCTCTTGCAGCTCGCGGATCACCGTGGCGTCGTAATCCTCGCCCTCCTCCACAATCCCCGCCGGAATCTCCAAGAGCGTCACGCCGGCCGCATAGCGGTACTGCCGCACGAGCAAAAATTCCCCGCGATCGTTTTCCGCCAGGATCCCCACAGCGGGCCGATGCTCGACAACTTCGCGACAACCCGTTTTGCCGGAGGGAAATTCGACGTCGTCGACTCGGAGGTTCAGGATCCGTCCCTCGTAAATCCTCTTGCGGTTTTTTGTGATCTCGTTTTTACTTTCCGGTGCTACGATGACAGGACCGTCCCAACTTCCAACCGGCTGCCGTTCCACCAACTCACCCCCGTCTGAATCTTTTTCCCTTCGGCCTGCACCGTTTCCAGAGATAGAGCTCCCCTGCCGCACGCGACAATGGGCTTATCCGCGAAAAGAAACGTCCCGGGGCTCCCGGAATAATCCACCGGCGAAACGCCAAAGACGCGCAAGCGCTTCTCGCCGACCATCGTGAAAGCCACCGGATCGGGATTGAAAGCGCGAACCGTGCGCTCGATCTCGAGCGCGTCATGGCTCCAATCGATCCGGGCTTCGCCGTTCGCGATCTTTGGCGCGTACGTAACAAGGGTTTCATCTTGTTCCGCGAACTCCCATTGCTCCAGAGGAAACCGGTTCGCGTAACCCAAGAACGCCCCGACGCCGATCCGGGCAGCCCGCCGAAAAAGAGTCTCCGACGTATCGCCCGGCAAGATCGCATACTTCGCGCACAACAACACCGGCCCCGCGTCCATCTTAGGTACGAGGCGAAAGATGGAAACGCCGCTTTCGTCCTTCCCGTCCTGGATCGCCCGCTGCACAGGCGACGAGCCGCGATACTCCGGCAGGCAGGACGGGTGGATGTTCAAACAGCCGTAAGGCGCCATGTTCAAAAGGGGTTCCCGGATGAATTGCCCAAAGTCGATGACCAAGACCAAGTCCGGCGTATCCGCCTGCACTCGGTCCAGGAATGCCGTGTCGCGTGAGATGTCGGCGCTACGATGCACCGAAAGGCCCAGCTCGAGGGCCGCCAGTTCGACCGGCGTATGCCGCAAACTGCGCTTGCCACGTCCCGCCACTTGGGGAGGATTCGTCACAACCCATTCCGGGATCAAAAAGGAGCTGATCAGACGGAGGCAATGCGCCGCGAAAATTCCTGAACCGATGAAACCGATACGCAAGAACGGGTTCGCCATGACTTTTTAATCCTCTTTTCGGCGTTTTTGCATTTTCTTTTTAATAAAAGCCCGCTTGATGGGCGAAAGATGGTCGATCATCAGGCGACCATTCAAGTGGTCGATCTCGTGGCAGCAGACGCGTGCCAAGTAGTCCTCGGCGCTGATTTCCTTCTCGTTGCCAAATTCGTCCTGATAGAAGATACGGACGCGTTCGGGGCGGGAGACGTTTTCGTAGATATCCGGAAAACTCAGGCAGCCCTCTTCCCCCAAGACAGCCCCTTCTTCATCGACGATCCGCGGGTTCGCCATGACAAACGCCTGCTCTTTCCACTCCATGACGAGCAGGCAGAGCGGGACCCCCACTTGGGGAGCAGCGAGCCCGACCCCCTTGTTCGCCTTCATCGTTTCGCGCATATCTTCGACAAGTTGGCGAAACGCGTCGTCGAAGCGGGTAACTTTTTCGGTGGGATCGCGAAGAACGTCATCGGGATAGACGCGAAGTTCCAACACAGCCATAGTCAAACCGTTCTCCTTTTTCGCTTCTTCGATATCCTGTTAATTATAAACAAAAAAACGACTTGCGGCCTTTATTGCCGCAAGTCGTTTTTTATGGTTTATCGATGTGCCGGTCGATTAAAAATCCTTCATGTTTTCCTGCTCGCGCAGCAAATCACCAATCGTCACGGAGACCTCTTCGGTCTGGGTCGGGTCTTTCTGCGTCGGGCGAGTCGTCTCCTGCGTGCTGCGGCGACGTTTGCGTTCCTCCTCGCGCTTCTTGTACTCCTCCTCGTCCTGCAACGCGCGCAGGCTCAAGCGGATTCGACGTTCCTGAGGATTAACCTCCATGACCCGAGCGGTGACGACCTGTCCTTCTTGAAGCACATCCTGCGGCTTTTCCACACGCTGCCGGCTGAGCTGCGAGATGTGAATCAAGCCTTCGATGCTCTCTTCGAGTTCGACAAAAGCCCCGAAGTCCGCGAGACGCACGACCTTGACCTCCACATTCTGGTCCTTGACGTATTTTTCCGTCACGCCAAGCCATGGATCGTGAATCTGTTTGTAGCCCAGGCTGATCCGTCGGCGCTCCATATCGATCTCGAGGATGACGACTTCGACGTCCTGTCCTTTTTTGAGGACGTCGCGCGGATGCCGGATACGGCTCCACGAGAGGTCCCCGATGTGGATCAACCCTTCGATGCCGGGCTCTATCTCGACAAAGGCCCCAAAGTCCGTGAGGTTCGTCACCTTGCCCACGGTCTTCGACTGAACCGCCCAACGCGTGCTCACGTCGCCCCAGGGATCTTCCATCGTCTGGCGCAGGCTCAGGGAGATACGGTTGTTTTCCCGATCGATGCCAATGACCTTGACTTTCACGTGATCGCCACGGCTCACGATATCGCGAATCTTCGCGTTACGCTGCCACGTCAGCTCGCTCACGTGGACGAGTCCTTCGATCGTGCCCAGATTGACGAAAACTCCGAAAGACGTCACGCTGCTCACGTCTCCTTCGAGGGCGTCGCCTTCGTTCACCGAGTTGTAGAACTGCTCCCTGGCGGCGTTCATCTCCTCCTCGAGGATGCTGCGGCGCGACAACACAAGACGGCGCTTGCGACGATCCTTCTCGAGCAGCTTGACCGAAAACGTCTGGTCGACCAGCTGCCCCTGATTCACGGCACGGCGTTCCTCCGTCAGGTGGGAGATGGGGATGAACCCCTCCAGGCCGAAACAATCGACGATCAGGCCGCCTTTCACCTTGCGCAGCCCCTTGACCGTGATCAGTTCCCCTTCAGCCAGCTCCTTCTCCAGGCGATCCCAACGTTCGTCGAACTCGCTTCTCCATCGGCTCAGGCTGAGCTGAGCGTCCTCCCCCTGGCCGATGTTCGTTACCTGAACGCGGACCTTATCGCCCACCTTGGGCTCTTCCATCTCCTCAACCAGCATGTGGTGGGTCCACTCCTTGCGCGGGAGGAACCCTTCGCACTTGTAGCCGACGTCGACAAGCCATCCGTCGTCGCGGGCGTCCACAACCGTGCCCTCCACGACCTTGCCGCGATGGATCTCCGCCCCTTCGTACTCGGCCATGATCTCTTCCATCGTCTGATCTTTGGCTTCCGCCTCCACTATTTCCGCCCCTTGCGTCATTTCTTCTTTCGTCTCGTCAACCATTTCCCCATATCCTCCTTAGAACCTTACAGCGTCCGTAATTTTTCAGTCAATTCTTTGATGAGCCAGTCTGGCGTACTGCCGCCAGCCGCCACCCCGATCGATCGCTTATTTTCCAACCACCCCCCGTCCAGCTCTCCGCTATGTTCAATCCATTGCGTCTCGACGCCTGCGGCTCGCGCGATCTCCACCATTTTACCCGTATTCGCGCTGTTGCGTCCGCCGATAACGATAATTCCGTCGACTTTGGGAACCAAACGAACGATCGATTCCTGCCGGGCGATCGTCGCTTTGCAGATCGTATTATATACCTTCAACTCCAAAGATACCGACACGAGACGCTTGACAAGTTCCTCGAGTACGGATTCCCTTTGCGTCGTCTGGCTTAAGACGCCACAGCGGTCAAAGCGACGTCTCGGGTCAAGGTCGTCCGGATTCGACAACACGATCGGCGGACGATCGGACTCCACATACCCCACAATACCGCGAACTTCCGGATGATTTTCGTCACCCAAAATGACGACCTGATATCCCTCTTGCGCCAGCGCGCGCGCGCGCTCCTGAGCCGTCCGCACGAACGGACAGGTCCCATCGATCACGCGGGACCTGATTTCATGGAGCGCCTCCATCGTGCGGGGGCTGACGCCGTGAGCTCTCACGAACGAAACGGATCCGACGGGAATTTCTTCCGGGGAGTGGACCACAACCAACCCTTTGCGGCAAAGGCGCTCGACTTCCTGTGGGTTGTGGATCGGACTGCCGAACGAATAGACGTGGCGATAGCGCTCCAACGCCTGCTCGAGGTTTTCGATTGCACGTTTGACTCCGAAACAAAGCCCTGTGGGGTCGGCGATGATCAGTTCCATGTGTCGCATCATAACAGCACGCCCCGCAGACTTCAATACTTTCGCCCGCCTACTCCTCGCCCGCGAGATGGCACTCGCACATCGGCACCAGCTCCGACACAAGCGCCTCCGCGCCGCCGCACTGCGAGACATCGAACCACCGCACGTGTTCGAACTTCGTGAACCATGTCCGCTGGCGGCGGGCATAAGCCTTCGTCGAACGCACGTCGCCCGCCAAAGCCTCTTCGTATGTCATCGTCCCTTCGTGATAACGCACAAGTTCGCGATAGCCAAACCCCTGCAAAGCCGGCAA
The DNA here is from genome assembly GCA_031547985.1 of Synergistaceae bacterium. Classification (GTDB taxonomy): domain Bacteria; phylum Synergistota; class Synergistia; order Synergistales; family Synergistaceae; genus JAVBRL01. The sequence continues at coordinate 2,192 of JAVBRL010000098.1, read as the reverse complement.
ACGCGGATCATACCCGCGGTCCAGAAGCCATTTCACTTCCTCCGCGTAACCGCTTTCGAACTGCTCGCGAACGCGCCGCTCAATGCGCTCGTAAAGAATTTCGTACGGCTGCGTCAAGCCGATGTAAAAAATAGCGTATCGTGACGCGCGCACGCCGCTTCGCGCGGCCTGCTCCGTATACCACTGCGTGGCCGTACGGCCCGTGAGTTCAAAAATTTCAAGCGCCCGCAGCAGGCGCACGCCGTCGTTGGGGTGCACGCGTCGCGCCGATTCCGGGTCAACATCCTCAAGGCGGCGCGCAAGCTCCACCTTGGGGAGCTTCTCCAGTCGCTCGCGCAAACCCCAGTCCGAGGGCAGCTCCTCGCAAAGCGACTCGCGCTCGAACGCGTGAAAATAAAAAGGCGTCCCTCCCGCCAGGATCGGCACGAAACCGCGCGCATGGATGCGCGAAATCGCGTCCTGCGCGCCCCGCACGAAATCGGCGGCCGAAAACGGCTGGTCCGGATCGGCGACGTTGATCAAATGATGTGGTATCTCGCGGCACACTTCGCGTGAAACTTTATCCGTCCCCACGTCCATGTAGCGATACACCTGGCGCGAATCGACCGAAACGATCTCCCCTTTGAGCGCGCGCGCGAGCGAAAGCGACAGCGCCGTCTTGCCGACGGCCGTCGGGCCGATGATCGCGATCAGGGGGATTTTTTTTTCGTCAGCCATGCTCATTCACTTCGCTCTCGGAAAAACAAATGTCAAAAAATCAATCAAAAGATCAAAAAATTTCCAGGGAGCTCGCTCCCTGGACCCTCTTTCGAAAAACAAAAAAATTATTCTCGGCCGAACCAGCTTGTGAGTTCGGCGGCGGAAACCTCGCGCAACGTTGGACGTCCGTGCGGGCAGAGCGTCGGCGTCTCGCACTCACAAAGCCGCGCGAGCAGGTCGCACGCTTCTTCCGGTTCGAGCGCGCCACCCAGCTTCACCGCCTCCGAGCAGGCCATCCGCGCCCAGCGCCACCACACCTCGCGGTCGCGCTTTTCGGGGTCGGGCTCTTCGGCGATGCCTTTGAGCGCGCTCCTGAAAAGATCGAGCGGGCCCAGGCGGCCCAGGCCCCGCAATCCCGGAACGGCGACGAGGCGCCCTTCCTCGATGGCGAACGCCATTTTCGAAAGCTCCTCGCCAAAGAGCCCCGCTTCGGCCAGAAGCGCGGGCGGAATTTCGATCGCGATCGCGAGGCGCTGGCTTGGCACGGCGTTTTCGAACGCGCGGACGATCCGCTCGTAAAGGACGCGTTCGTGCGCCGCGTGCGGATCCATGATCAAAAGCCCCCGCGGCGTGTCGAAAAGTGCGTAGCCCGACCGTAACGTCCCCATGAATCGCACGCTTTCCAAAGCGGGCGAGCGCTCGAGAGCGGAATCGAAACGTGCGTTCGTGACCTCCGAACGCGTTTTTTCGAAGACACCCCCGCTCGCGGGATTTGTGGAAACCGAAAAATCGCCGATCGGGCGAAATCGCTCAGGCGTTTCTTCCAAAGGACGCTTTTTTTGTTCCCAAAAAACGGGAACGTGTCGTTCGGAAGGCATTTCACGTGTCGCGCCCGCATCGAGTTCGCGCGCGCACGCGTAGACGGCCCCAAAAATTTTGTCCTGCCGTCGAAAGCGCACTTCCTGTTTCGTCGGGTGGATGTTGACGTCGACGTCCGCCGGATCGAGGTCGATCAGCACGAACGCCTCGCCGCCAGCGCTGCCCCACGCCCCTGCGAGCGCCGCGCGCACGCCGCCATCCGAGACACGGCGGCGATTGACGAACAGTCGCACCGCGAGACGCTGTCCCGAGTCGGCGCGATTAAACCAAATGCGAACGCGCGCGCGGCTTTCCGCGTTTCGCGTTTCGCACGCGCGCACGTTCGCCTCGCCACCCCACAATCGCCGTAGCGCTTCTTCTGTCGACGCACACGCCGCGAGATTCAGAATCGTTTTGCCGTCGTGCGATACCTCGAAGGCGATTTCCGGATAGGCGAGCGCGTAGTCGTTCACCACCGACAGGCAGCGCCTCAGCTCCGCGCTCGCGCTTTTCAAAAATTTGCGCCGCGCGGGCATGTTGAAAAAAAGATCGTGCACGGACACGCGCGTCCCAGGCGTGCAGGGCGTCCGCGTATGCGCCGCCACAACGCTGCCCTCGATTTTTAATAAAGCTCC
>JAVBRL010000180.1:0-9041 GCA_031547985.1 Synergistaceae bacterium | reverse complement strand
GGAGCAGGACGCGTTTTCGTGCGAGAGCCAGCAAAAGGCCGTTGCCGCGATCGATGCGGGGCGTTTCGCGCGGGAGATCCTCCCTGTTTCGGTTCCTAAGGGCAGAAAGCAAACTGTTATCTTCGACACGGACGAGTTCCCGCGCCGCGACACGACGGTCGAAAAACTGGCGGAGCTGAAGGCGGCTTTCAAACAGGGGGGAACGGTGACGGCGGGCAATAGCTCGGGCAGAAACGACGGGGCAGCGGCGCTCTTGCTCGCTTCGGGCGAAGCGGTCAAAAAGTACGGCCTGACGCCGAAGGCGAAAATCATCGCCACGGCGGCTGCGGGGGTCGACCCGCGGGTGATGGGGATCGGCCCTGTGCCGGCCACGAAAAAAGCGCTTAAAAAATGCGGGCTCGATCTGAATCAGATCGGCTTGGTCGAAATCAACGAAGCGTTCGCGGCACAGACGCTCGCGTGCGTGAAGGAACTCGGCATTGATCGTGCGCGCCTCAACGTCAATGGTGGTGCGATCGCGCTGGGACATCCCCTGGGCATGTCCGGCGCGCGGATCCTGTTGACGCTTGTCGAGGAGATGGGTTTGCGGGGTGAACGCTATGGCCTCGCCACGATCTGTGTCGCGGGCGGCCTGGGCATGAGCGTGATCTGCGAAAAAGTCTAGCTTTTTGAAAGAGGGTGCAGGGAGCGCCGCTCCCTGCGAAATTTTGATTTAAGTTTTTGTGGTTTTTATTTTTTCTTGAGGAGGGGTTTTCTTGAGCGGTGCGAGAGCGGTGCCTTCGAAGGTGCATAGCGTCGAGGAGGCGATGAAGTACATCCAATCGGGCCAGCGCATCATGATCGGCGGTTTCGGCAACGCGGGCGATCCCAAGAGGCTGATCGAGGCGCTGACGAAAGTCGACGCGACGGATCTGACGATCATCAGCAACGATTTGGGTTCCCCGAACATCGGCCTGGGTTCTTTACTCACAGCCGGCAAGGTCAAGGGACTTGTGGGCAACTATTACAACTGGAACCCCGAGGTGGCCGAGGCCTACAACTCGGGACGTATCACGGTGGATCTGATTCCACAGGGGTCGTTCGCGGAGGGGATCCGCTGCGCCGGTGTGGGGATCGCGGGTTTTTACACGCAGACGGGCGTGGGGACGGAGCTTGCCAAAGGGCGCGAGACGAAGGTCTTCGGAGGCAAGGAATACCTGTTGCAGGAAGCGATTCACGCTGACGTGGCGCTCATTTTCGCGTACAAGGCGGACGAGCTGGGCAATCTGGTCTACCGCAAAACGACGCGCAATTTCAACGTGGTGATGGCTCAGGCGGCGAAGATGGTGATTGCGGAAGTCGAAGAGGTCCTTCCCGTCGGCTCGCTCGAACCCGAGTGTATCGTCACGCCGCATATCTTTGTCGACGCACTTGTCAAAAGGAAGTGATGACGATGTTCACCTTTGATCAGGAAACGGCGAAAAGGCGTATCGCCAACCGCATCGCGAGGGAGTTTACCGAAAGAAGCGCCGACCGCAATCTGTTCGTCAACCTCGGCGTGGGCATTCCGACGATGGTTGCCGACCACGTGGAAGGCGGGCGCGTGTTTCTGCAGGCCGAAAACGGCATGCTGGGCGTCGGCCAGGCGGCGTCGGAGGCCGAGCGTGATCCGTGCCTCATCAACGCCGGGCGCATCATGGTGACGGAGACGCCCGGATGTAGCTACTTCGATAGCAGCACGTCGTTCGGCATGATCCGCGGCGGACACGTCGACGCCACGGTCATCGGGGCCTTCGAGGTCGACCAGGAGGGAAACGTGGCGAACTGGATCATCCCCAACGGGAAGATGCTGGGCGTCGGCGGAGCGATGGATCTGGTGGCGGGCGCGAAGGAAGTCTACATCGCTATGCAGCACACGGGCAAAAGCGGCGACCCCAAGATCATCAAAAAATGTACGCTCCCGATCACGGGGTACGGCAAGGTGAGCGTGCTCGTCACGGAGTACGCCCTCTTTCGCTTCAAGGGTGGCAAGATGATCCTGGAGGAGCTCTGCCCGCAGATTTCCCAGGAGGAACTTAAGAGCATTACTCCCGCCGAATATGTCGTCGCGGACAATTTGAAAGAGTACGCCTAAGGAGGGTTGTTCATGTACGTTTTCCCTAGAAATTTCAAGCAAAACTTCCCCCGCATAACCCACGGCAAAGGCATCTATCTCTACGACGACCGTGGGGAAAAGTACCTCGACGCGGCTTCGGGGGCGATATCCGCCAACATCGGTTACGGTGTCGAAGAGATCGCCGATGCGATCGCGGCGCAGCTTAAAAAAGCCTCCTTCGCGCACGGGTCGCTTTGGGACACCGAGATCAATGAGGTGGCGGCGAAAAAAATCATCGACATCGCACCAAAGGGTTTTTCGCACGTCTGGTTCGTGAACTCCGGCAGCGAGTCGACCGAAGCGGCGATCAAGATGGCGCGCCAGTACCATCTGGAAAAAAGCAACGGCGTCTCGGAAAAAAATCTTGTGATCGGGCGCGAGACATCCTATCACGGCAGTACGCTCGGTACGCTCGGGATCGGCGGTAACGTCAACCGGCGGCGGCTTTTCATGCCGATGATCGTCGATCACCCCAAAGTGGAAACGCACTACTGCTATCGTTGCCCGTTCGGTTTGAAATACCCCTCGTGCCAGATCCGTTGCGCCACTGAACTCCAGAAGAAGATCAACCGCATTGGCGCGCGTTACGTCTCCGCTTTCATCGCCGAACCGATCATCGGCTCGACGGGCGGAGCGATCGTGGCGCCCCCCGAATACTGGCCGATCGTGCGCGAGATCTGCACGAAAAACGACGTTCTGTTGATCGCCGACGAGGTGATGACGGGGTGTGGGCGGACGGGGAAGCATTTCTGCGTCGATTATTGGGACGTGAAGCCCGACATCATCGCCACGGCCAAGGGGCTCGCCTCGTGCTATTTCCCGGTGGGCGCAACACTCGCCACCCGCGAGGTGGCGGACGTTTTCGCGGCCGGCAGCGGAGTTTTTGCCCACAGCCATACGTTTAACGGGATGCCCGCGGCCTCGGCCGCAGTGAGCGCCGTGCTCGATTTCTACATGAAAAACGACCTCTGCGGGAATGCCTGGAACATGGGCAAGATCATCGAGGAGAAGTATCGCTCGCGCCTCGAAGCCTGCCCGATCGTCGGCGACGTGCGCGGCAAAGGGCTGATGTGGGGAATCGAGTTCGTGGCGGATAAGGAAACGCGGGAACCGTTCAAGCGCGAGGAGAACATCGGCACGCGTTTTCGGACGTTCTGCCTCGAGCGTGGTTTCACGGTCTACCCCGGAAGCGGGATGGCCGACGGCGTGAACGGGGACAACATCATCGTCGGTCCGCCGCTTGTGATCGCGAAAGACGAACTCGAACTTCTCTTCGACAAACTAGTGAAGGCTCTTGGCGACTTCGCCGCGAAAATCGACCGAAAGTGAGGTGTTACTGTAACGATGAAAATTCCTGAAAAAGCGCTGAAATTTTGGGACCTGGTGGGGCAAGTCCACGGTTTTTTGGTGGTCTTTTTCCTGGTTGCCACCGCGATGCTCGTCTTTATCCAGGTGTTGCTGCGCTACATTTTCAATGCGCCGCTGATGGGGATCGAAGAATTTCTGTTGCCGCCGATGGCGTGGCTTTACATGCTCGGAGCGGCCTATGCCTCGTATTCGCGGGCGCATATCGACTGCGGAATCATCCTGCTTTACGTGAAACGCCCGATGACGTACAAGCTGCTCAAACTCTTTAGAAGCGCTCTCGTGTTGGCCGTCTGCATCTGGCTGCTCGGTTGGGCGTGGTGGTACAACAAATACACGATCCGGATGGATAAAGAGGGACCCTTGGGGTACATCCGCATGGTTTACGTCGACACGAGCGTCTTCTACGGTATCGCTCTGATGACGATCTATTCGTTCGTGGAGTTCGCCGACTGGCTGCTGGTCGCGATCGGGAAAAAAGAATTGAAGCCGGCGGAACTCGCCGCGCTCGCAGGAGGTGGCGCAAATGCTGACTAGTTTTTTCATCGGACTGGGGATGCTGATCGCCCTGCTTTTGGCGAGCATCCCGATCCCGTACGTTTTTGGAACGGTCGTGGGATATATGTCCGCGACGACGACCGTGGGCATGAAAAGCCTCATGGTTTGGGTGCTGCCGCAGATGTGCAGCTTCGTCCTGCTGGCGAGCCCTCTTTTCATCGTCGCCGGCACGCTGATGGGCGGAAGCGGCATCGCCAAGAGATTGCTCGACTTCATCGACATCTTCATCGGGCATATCCGAGGGGGGTTAGGGGCCGTCGCGTGTGTGACGTGCGCGGTCATCGGCGCCATATCGGGTAGCGGTTTCACCGGTGTTGCGGCCACGGGGCCCATCATGATCCCTCGCATGGTGGAGCAGGGGTATCCTCGCGGTTTCGCCACGGCGCTTGTGACGGCGGCGTCGATCCTGGGGCTTCTGATTCCGCCGAGCGTCATCATGGTCATCTACGGCTGGGTGACGGACACATCGATCCTGGCGTGCTTTCTGTCCACGCTCGTGCCCGGGGTGATCATCTGCTTTTTGATGTGCCTGGTCAATTTCTGGTACTGCCGCGGATTCAACCTGATCGTCGAAACGCGGGCCGCGACGCTCGAAAAGAGAAAGCGGGCGATTCCGATCACCGTGGGAGCCGCGCCGGCGCTCATGATGCCGCTCATCATCCTGGGAGGCATCTACGGCGGTGTTTTCACCGCGACCGAGGCGGCTGCCGTGGCGGCGATCTACGCTGTTCCCGTGGGGATGTTCCTTTACAAAGGCCTGACGACGCGGACGCTCTACACACTCCTGCGGGAATCGGGTATCGTCGTGGGGTCGATCATGGCCATGATCTTCACGGGCTTGATGTTGGGGCAGATCTACGCCATGCTGCAGATCCCCCGCACGGTGGCGGACCTCGTCTTCTCGCTCACGACGAACAAGACAGTTCTGCTGCTTCTCCTGAACCTCTTTTTGTTCTTCGTCGGTATGGTGGTGAGCGACACGATGGGGATGCTGATCTGCGCGCCGCTTCTGCTGCCGCTCGTCAAGTCCATCGGTGTCGATCCCGTCCATTTCGCGGCGATCATGGGCGTCAACCTGGCGATGGGAGGCATCACGCCCCCGTACGCGAGCATCCTCTATTTCGGCATGAAAGTCGGCAAGGCCGAATTCTCGGAGATCCTGAAGCCCACGCTCGCGTTCATCGTTTTCGCCTACATCCCCGTGATCTTTTTGACGACGTTCATTCCCGCGCTCTCGCTCGGTGTTCCGAGGCTGTTGGGGTATTAAAAACGAGACTCTGCTTAGAGATTAAAGAAAGGAGGTCGTGTCGCCCGAACGACGAAATCGCGCGCGTTTTCTTCCTTAGAAAAGCAAAAACTTAGACCGACAAATCGACGAAAGGAAGTGTGCACCCTATGAAAAAACGTACGACCATTTTATTACTGGCGATCTTTATCGTGAGCTTGTTCCTGGCTACAGGCGCTCTCGCGGCTGAGAGGCTCAAGTTCGCGCACCATCGTCCGGCGGGAAGCCCGCTTGACGATTACGTCAAAGAACTGGCGAAGAGAATCGAGAAGGGGACCGAGGGGCGCATCGCGTTCGACGTGTTCCCGGCGGGGCAGTTGGGCGACTACGCCATCGTGCAGGAACGGATCAGCCTGGGCGACGTGGCGTGCCACATTTCGCCGCTTGCCATGACGACGGATAAGAAGCTGGGCATCTCGTGGTTCCCGTACCTGTGCATCAACTGGAAAGAGGCGGAGCTGCTCTACGGAAAAGGCGGCGTCGTGCGGCAGATGCTGGCGGATCTTCTCGCGAAACAGGACCTGACGCTCGTCGGAACGTGGCCCGCCATGCTGGGCGGCGTGGGACTTACCAAAGAGCCGAAGGATATGAAAAACCCCCTGACGCCGAAGGGGCTGAAAGTCCGTATCATGGCGAATAAAGTGTACGAATACGTCTTCAACGACGTGCTGGGTTACAAGTCGACGGCGATGCCGTGGGGCGAGTTGTTCACGGCCATGCAGACCGGCGTTATCGACGGTGTGCACGGTGCGGGAGCCGAGTCGTACTATTCGCAGTTCCGCGATGTCCTGAAGTTCTACCTGGCTTACAACGACCACTACGAGAGCTTCTACTTCGTCATGAACACTGACCTGTGGAAGAAGATGTCGCAGAAGGACCGCGACGCGATCAGCAAGATCTCGGACGAGATGGAAGCGGCGCGTTGGAAGCAGGCGCCGAAGGACGAGGATATCTACCGCAAGAAGCTGGCCGATATGGGCATCCCCACGATCGTCTACAGCGATGCGGATTTGGCGAAGATCAAGGCACAGGTCGTCGAGAAGTGCTGGCCCAAGGCCTACTCCGAAGTCCCGAAGGAGATGCTCGATAAGGCGCTCGACGCCCTCAAAAAAGCGAAATAGCATTTTTTAACGATTGCGTTTTGTAATGCCTGTCCATTGCTTCGGAGGTACACACGGAAACGTTCGCGCGGCCTCCGAAGCAATTTTCAATTTCGTTTTGGTTTTGATTTGAGCTAAAATGAAAAAAGGGCGGGGGGATTTCATGACGGGCGATTCGATCACGATCCGATGGCTGACGGAGATCGATTTTTTTAAACAATACGTTCGTCTTGTGGCCGGGGAAAACGGCCTCGAACGCAAGGTGACGTATGTGACGGTCCAGGAGGCCCCGGACCTCTACCGGCTCTTGAGCGGCGGGGAGTTCGTCCTCTCGACGTGGTACGCGTTTCGGGACAACATCGAAGAAGCGGGCCTGGCCGCCCTGCGCAACCTGAACCGCACCGTGTCGGGCATCTGCATCAAGACGAACCGTTTCCTCGACGAAATCCCCCAGAGTTACATCGACTTCGCGAATGCCGAAGACCTGCCGCTTTTTGCCGTCGACAAGGACGTGAACTTCAGGGAGATCATCAAAAGCGTCACGATCGAGATCAACATGTCGCAGATGAACACCCTGATCCGGATCAACGACTACTACAATTTTCTCTTCAAGGCGGCACTCGAGAACGGCAGTGCCGATTTCATGCTGGGCGATTTCTACATCCGCACCGGCCTCGTCGCGGTGAGCATCTCGGGCGATTTCAAGCAGATCCGGGGTTTGAAATCGCTGCAGAAAGCCCACGGCCGCAAATTCAAGCTCGACGATATCAAGAGGGTCATCAAGGCGAACCAGCCGTGCATGGAGTATTTTCACGAGGGCGACTGTCATGTGTATCCCTGCGTAGCGCGGGGCACCTGCTACGGTTACCTGATTGTGCTGAGTGGCGAGGAGCTCTCCGAGGGCGACAAGCTCTACATCATGCAGCTGCGCAATATCATTACGATCAAGTGGCTCGACCGGCAGGAGAAGGAAAACGACCAGCTCATGTCGCTTTTGGGCATGATCATGCGCTCTCCCGACGAAAACGCCGGTCGCATCGCCGACTTGTTGGACGAACGCTCTATCGACATCTCGTCCGGCGTGCGGGCGATGGTGCTCAAGTACGCGTGCGACGACGAAAATTTAAAAAAGACGATTCAAAACGAAGCGCAGCAGTTCATTCTTTATTTTAGCGGCGTCGTCCCCAATCTGCTCGCGGTCTGGAACCGCTCCGACGCCTACACGATCCTGATCGACGGCCAAGGGGGAGGGGACACGGACACCGCTCCCGCGTGGATCAAGGAAGTTTCGGCCCTGCTCGAGAAATACCGTCATTTGAGCCTTGCGGTGGGACCTTCTGTGAGCAAGGTGGGCGAAATCCGCACGAGCGTACGGATCGCGACGAACACTCACCTGTTCGCGCGGGGCGAAAAACTTTCCTATTACGGCGATTACCTCTCGGTGATGGGGCTTTTGGGCGGCGCGAACTCCAAGGAGTGCGACTACTTCGTCAAAGAAGTGATCGCCCCGCTCGTCCGGTACGACGAGGAAAATAAGAGCTGCATCATGGAGACCCTGGAGAGCGTGATCCACAGTGGCGACATCGCCCAGACGGCCGCTGAGCTCCAGATCCACGCCAACTCCGTGCGTTACCGGCTGCAGAAGATCAAGACGATCACGGATCTCGACTTTTTCGACAGCATGGACCGGTACGCCATCATCACGGCGTTTCTGATGCATAAAAAGAAAGTCAATTATATCTATCAAAAGAGGACATGAGGAGGGTTTGAGTTGAGTGAGGTCGTCGTTCGCGAAGGTTTTGGCAACATGGATTTCAAACGGGTCACGGAGATGCTGTCGAAGGCGTTTTGGAGCGAGGGAATCGGCGAGGCCGAAGTCGTGCGCGGCGCGCAGAACTCAGCGCTCGTGGTCGGCACGTTCTTGGACGGGGTGCAGATCGGGTACGCGCGGGTGATCTCGGACAAGACGCGCTTTGCGTATATCTTGGACGTCTACGTCGACGAGACGTACCGCAACTCCGGCAGCGGCCGCAAGATGATGGAGTGCATGCTGGGGCACGAGGACTTGAAATACGTCTACCAGTGGTACCTTGTGACGAGCCGTGCGCACGGGTTGTATCGCAAATACGGTTTCGAGCCGATTGAAAACCCGGACAACGTGATGGTGATGAAACGCCCGCGCCTTGAGTTATGATGCTTTGATTCGATGCCAAAGCTTCAAATACCCACTCGATAGAACATCGCTTGCGACCAGGACGAAAAGCGAGACCAACAGGATTTGCGACAGCGGCGCTTCCTGTCGACAGATCGGCGTGTAGCGAATCGCTCCCAAAACGATCCATTGGAAGCAGAAAAGCGCGTTGAGGTTTTTGCTCCAGCGTTTGAAAATTTCAACGACAGGTCCGCGTATCAGCAGGCTGAGTACATAACAAACGGAAAACCAAGCCAACACGATGCTTGTGTAGTGCTCCCCCAAAATCAAGCCACTTTTAGCACATATTTTTCTCTGAACTGTTTTGGCGAGAGATAACCCAGTGCCTGATGAGGGCGTCTCTCGTTGTACCATGTGATCCAGCCGCTTATTCTTCGCTTCGCCTCT
>JAVBRL010000048.1:0-3854 GCA_031547985.1 Synergistaceae bacterium | reverse complement strand
AGAGGGTGCGGAGCGAAGGGGATGCGCGGCGTATATAGGATTGCAGTGTGCGATGACAATGAGGATTGCCTACGGGATACCGCCCGCATGGTGGGTGAGGTTCTGCGTGAACGTGCGGTTTCCTATGAAATGGACCTTTTTTCCGGCACGGCGGAGCTGCTCGACGCGGCGATCAGGCAGGGAAGGGAATATCATATCTTGCTGCTCGATATCCTGATGGAAGGGGTCGACGGTATGGACGCGGCTCGCAAGATACGCGAAACGGGCAGCGACGTCACCATCGTCCTGATATCCGCTTCCGACCGGTTCGTTATCGACGGCTACGATATCCGTGCTGCGAAATACCTTTTAAAACCCGTGGATTCGTCCACACTCGGCGCGGCGCTTTTTCACGACATCGAACGAAATTTCCGTCCCAAACGCCTGGTGGTGCGAAACGGAGCCGAGGTGCAGTCGGTTCTCGTGAAGGAAATCGCCTACGCCGAGTCGACGTTGCGACGACGAATCATCCATACGGCAGGCGGACCGGTTTTCTATCGCGGCACGTTGGACGAGCTGCAAAAGGAGCTGCCCTCGGGCTCGTTCGCCCGCTGTCACAACAGTTTCCTGGTGAACCTGGATCGTGTGGAGCACCTTCGCCGCTACGAGGCGACCCTTCGAAACGGTGAACGGATTGCCATCAGCAAGGCGTTCTATGATCGCTTCAAGCAGGACTTTTTGGTTTTCTTGAACGAAGAAGGGAAATAGGAGTTCGTTTCTGCCGTCCTACGTCGGTTGCCTGTTTTGCATAGCCACGGAGATCGTGAAAACCCGCCCGTCGGATTGGATATTCATCAGCCCGTCGTATTTCTGGACGGTTCTTTCGATCGAGGGAAGTCCGTATCCGCGCTTTTTGTCCTCCGTTCCGCCGCCTGCTTCCTCGGCGGCGTCCGGCTTCGAATTTTTGCAAAGAATGCAGAAAAAACCGTTCTTGATGCTTAACTTCAGCTCGATCGTGCGTTCGTGCGAATCTTCGACGCGGCGGCACGCTTCGACCGCGTTGTCGAAGATGTTGGTGAGGACGCTGCAGACGTCCTTGTCCGCGATATCGAGCAACAGGGGGATTTGCACGTCGTGTGCGACGCGGATGCCCTCTTGGGCCGCGTTCGAGAACTTCGAACTGAGGATGGAATTCACCAGAAAATTGCGGGTGTAGAGGGCCGGGGCGATCTCCTTCATCTCCTGCAGGAGGTCGTCGACGTAGTATTGCGCCCTGTCGAAGCGGCGATGCCTCAGCATGGCCCCGAGCGTCTGCAGGTGGTTTTTGATGTCGTGCTGCAGGATGTCGAGCGTCTTCATGTTTTGCGTGATGTTGCGATAGCTTTCGTAGGCCATCTGATTTCTGTTTTCGAGCGTGGCGGCGTCTATTTTATCGGCCATTGCCCGGCGGGTGTACGCGTAGATCGTGTGGGCGAGGATGAGGACGATGAAAAGCGTGTAGACGATCTGGTAGGACAGGTAGCTGTGCGCCGGTCGGTTGGAGTAGAACAGATACAGGTTGTGGCTCACGGTCGCGACCGTCGCCACGACCCACGGCATGGCGAGCCGCAGGCGCGGCGTTGCTCCCCGCAGACACTCGAGGGACGCGAAAATCCCCACAACGTACAGGCAAAGCAGGTAGACGGCGTTGTTGATGTCGATCATCGCCGGCAGGTCCAACACGCCCCCGATCTGCAGGGCGAAACAGCCGAACGTGAAAAGCGCGCGCAAAATCACGAACGGCAGGAAGGCTTTTCGGGTGCGCTTGAACTCGTAGAGGAAAAAGAGCATGAAGGGAAGCGGAAAGAGAAAATAAAGCCCGATGCTGGTCCACGACGCCCACAGGGGCGAAAAGAACTGAAGTATCGCATATTCCGTAGAGGGGGCATAAAGCGCCCAGGCGACGGCGAAAAGGCCGAAGAAGAAATTCCCCCAATCCGGTTCTCCCGTACGAGATTGGATAAAGAACAATCCAATCATTCCGAACCCGACCACGAGACATGCGATGAGGACGACGAAGTTACGCATCGATTTCGAGAGGGCGAATGCCTCGAGCGAGGGGATATCGCCGAAATAGACCGTTCCGATAACGCCGGAGTATTGCTTGTAAGGCGAGACGTAGTCCAAAAGCAGTTTACGTCCCGCGTAGTCGCCGGGAAGCGGGACGAAGTGCAGCGCGATGCCCGGGTTGGTCGCGGCGGAAGAATCGGCAGAGACGGGAGGTACGGAAGAAAAAATTTCTTCGTCGTCCAGAAAAACGCGGACGTTTTGGTGGTTGCTTTTGAGCAGGATGGCGGCGTCCGCGAGGGGAGCCCCGGCGGTTTGGGGCTCCATCTGGCGGGCGATGGCAACCGGCACGCCCGCTCCGACGCCGACGACTTTCCGCAAGTTGCCCGACTCCACGGAGGAGGGCTCTCCCGCGACCGAAACGCGCCATCCCCCGAGCGCATGGACGGGGTAGCGCATCATATAGGGGGCCGCAAAGGCCTGAAAGTAAAAAAAGATCGGAACGCAAAGCAAGATCAAAACGGCGAAAGCCGCATGCTGTCCTTTGATGTTCACCCGTCGCACCTCTTGCGTCCTTATGCCGTCATTGCGAAAAAGCCTGAGTTGTATCGTACGCGATTACAGCTCTGGTGACGAGGCCGATTTGATCGGCTTTTCGGGCGGGGTAAGGATAAATGAGGAGAAAAAATGAAAATGCGCAATGACGGCTTTTAAGGACAGAGTTTAAAACTTAATCGGAACTATACCAGATCGTCATCGGGGACAGGGGTCTCGTGTAAAAATGGGACGAAACAGCACGTTTTTGGGAATTTAAAAAAACGCCCGGTGACGCGATATAATAAAAAAAAATCCTGGAGGGACGAGTGATGTCCAGCCAAAATTTCTTTCGTCTGTTTTTTGCCATGTGCGCTGTCGCTGTCGTTTTCGCCGCGTCGACGCCCGCTTACGCGATCTCGACGAAACCGAACGAGCCGATCCTGGCTTTTCAGCGCGCGTACGACTTCACGTTTTTCGTCTATCGCCGCGTCGACACGCCCGTGGGGTGGTACGTGACGTACGACGGTTTTTATGTTCAGCGGACGCCGCAAAAAGTGTGGCTTTACGGCAACGAATACCGCAAAGGCACCCTGACGCCGACAAAGGTCTTGGTCGGCTCTGTCGACCCGCGAAAGTCGCCCTATCCTTTCGCGCAGTTGACAGACGCCCAAAAACGCGACGCTCCGCCCGAGATCGTGCTGGAGCGCGAGCCGCAAAAACCGGGGAATAAGAATTAGCATTCCCTGTGCGTTTTGCCCTCTTGCGGGGTGTCGAATCTACGGATGCACGACGCGCGTCTTTTTTGTAAGCTTGTAAAATGAAACGAATCTAAAAAATACGAACGTCCCTTCCCGGAGGTGTTGGCCTTGCGGAAAGTCGCGAAAATATCGTTTGCCTGGGTCCTGGTCCTATCGCTCGTGGGAATCCCCTACGCGGCGTATGCCGCGGTGAGCGAAGCCGAGGTTCATTCCGCGTGGGCCAAGGTCGCCTCGGCGACGGGCCTCGAAAAACTCCCCTTCAATATTAAAGAAGACAAAACCCCCAACGCCTGGGTAGCCAACGGAAGTTCCGTGACGGTGACGACGGCGCTGATGAAAGTGCTCGACTCCGAGGCGGAGATGTACGGCGTGCTGGCGCACGAGGCGGGGCATGCGGCGCTCAACCACTACCAGGGGGCCGTGAACACGAACGTCGGCATCGCGATTTTGGGAAGCGTCTTGAGCAGCGTGCTGGGTGGCGGCGTGGCCGATATCGCGGTCGGCGCGGGAAGCAACCTGGCGGCCGCCGGTTTC
>JAVBRL010000148.1:0-5061 GCA_031547985.1 Synergistaceae bacterium | reverse complement strand
CGGTGAGTATGCTTCGTGCGACCTGAGCGACGTGAGCTACGCCGAAATGGCCAAGGCCTTTGGCTGCCGGGGCGTGCGCGTGACGGACCCGGCGGACCTCGATCGCGCGTTTCAGGAAGCGCTCGCGTACAAGGACACGTCGAGCATCATCGAGGTGATGGTGACGACGGATCCCGCCAAGATGCTCCCCGGCGAGGACAACCGGATCAAAAAGAAAAAAGCGTAAGTGAGCAAACTTTCGACAAGCGATCGAGGCCCCCGCATGGGAGCCTTGATCGCTTGCGTTTTTTTTGGAGATGCTTTTAAGGCCGTTTGCCCCAGTTGTCGATGTGGATACGGTCGCCTGGGACGCCCGCGTGCGCCGGGCGCGTGTTCGGTTTCGCGGGGTAGCCCACCACGGCCATCGCCATGAGGATGACGTCGTCGGGGATGCTTAACGTTTCACGAATGACCCCCTCGCGGTCGGGGCGGTTCAGGACCTGCATCCAAACGCCCTCGAGTCCCATGGCGCGGGCGGCCAGGAGCATCGTCATCATCATCGCGGACGCGTCTTCCATCCAGGTGTTGTCTTGGATGCCGAGTTTTTTGTGATACTCGGCCTCGCACACGCAGACGCCGATGGCGAGCGGCGCCGTGAGAAGCGGCATGCTCGACGGGGCGAGCTCGCCCAGTTTCTTAAGTGTCGCCGCGTCCGAAACGGCGACCACGTTGCACATGTTGACCGATTTCGAATTGGGCGCGGCGAAAGCGCACTCGAGCAGAAGCTGGATCTTTTCGTCTTCGATGGGACGAGCCTCGAACTTGCGCGTGCTGTGCCGGTTCAGAATCAGCTCGATCGTTTCGTTTTCCCGAAGGTTTGCCATTCTGCTGCGACCTCCTTTCGAGGGCGGAGCTTTTTCGTTTTTTACTTTTTGATCGTGACCTTGTTGATCGTCACGTCCTTCACGGGGCGGTCGCCTTGCGCCGTTTTCGTCTTGCCGATCTTTTCGACCACGTCCATGCCGCTTGTCACTTGGCCAAAGATAGCGTGTTTGCCGTCGAGCCACGGTGTGGGGACGAGCGTGATGAAAAACTGCGATCCGCCGGTGTTGGGGCCCGCGTTCGCCATGGAGAGCATGCCCGGTTTATCGTGCTTGAGTCCGGGGGCGAACTCGTCGGGGATCGTGTAGCCGGGGCCGCCGCGCCCCGTGCCGGTGGGGTCGCCCCCCTGGATCATGAAGTTGTCAATCACTCGGTGGAAGATACCGCCGTCGTAGAATTTCTCCTCGGCCAACTTGATGAAATTGCCGGCTGTCTTGGGCGCCAGGTCGGTGAAAAGTTCGACCGTGAACGTGCCCATGCTCGTGTTGAACGTCGCCGTGGGGCGTTTCGCGGCGGCGGCTTCGGCACCCGTCGAGACGACGGAGTCGTCGTCGGAGCTCATATAAAGGCAGATACCCAGGACCCCCAGCAGGCCCAACATCAACGCGCGTTTGAAGTTCAAAACGAATCCCGCCTTTCTACCGCTCGGGGAAATAGGAGCAGATGTACTGGAGGATGCCTGCGGTCTTGAGGGCGAATTCGCTTTTGCCCGGAACCTTGAACGACTCGCCCGCTTTGACGGTCTTCCACGCGGCTTCGCCCGCGAGTTTGAAGTCGCACGTTCCGTCGGTAATCTCCATCAGCTCGGCGTCCGCCGTGCCGATCTGAGGGTACTCGCCCGGCATGAAAAGTCCCGCCGTTTTGCGTTCGCCGCTTGGCATGTAGAACGTGTGGCTGACGATCTTGCCGTCGAAGTAGAGGTTCGCCTTGGAAACCAGTGTGACATGTTCGAATTTTTCGTTACTCATTCTTGTTCCCTCCCGATTATAATTTTTTTATTTGGGCACAAAATAAGATGCGTGAGATATCGATCGCGCCAATTGTAAGTATAATCTATAGTTTAACGCAAGAGGTGAAAACGGGGGGATGGAAATGTCCGCAGCGCCGCGAGGCACCGGACGAAATGCAAAAGCGCGCTTGTCGCTTCGTATCGCGGAAATCGCGCGGGGACACGTCGACTTTTTCATCGAAGATGCGACCGCGTCCTTCTTGGACCTGTTCGGTTTCACCTCGGCCGCAGAGATCGTGAATCGACATCCGCTCGAGGTGCTTCCCCAGGAGGATTACTCCGTCAGCGAGTGGATCGAGACATATTTGCTCGCCCCCGCGAATCCGGAGCCCATCCTCTTACCCCAATATTTCTGGGGACTTGCACGATGGCTCGTCACGGAGGTGTCGCTCGATGCTTCCGGGCGAATCGAACTTTTTTTTCGCAAGCCGCTGCCGAACAAGACGGAACAAAGCCTCGTCTTCCTCAAACAGAAAATGCTCGTCAGCGATCTGAGCGCCCCTGTGGGGAGCTGGCTGATCGACTACGAGAAGAAATTCGTCCTCTTCAGCAAGGAGCTGGCGACGCTCTTTCGCCTGGGCACGACGGCGACCTGCATGACGCTTCGCGAATTCAAGGCGCTGATCGCGCCGGAACACCGGATCAAGGTGCTTTCGATCCTGGGCAACACGACGCATTTCAACAAGGGCGTCGAACATCTGGGCATCCGCGCGGACGGTTCGAAGGTGTGGCTTTATTCGTTCGCGATCGCTTACCACGACGAGGACGGCAACATCACCCGCATCTTCGGCAAAACGCAGAACATCCACCAGCGCAAGACGCACGAGGAAAACCTCCTTGCGAGTGAGCGCAAATACCGCGGCATCATCGAAAACTCATCCGACCTGTTCTTCGTCATGGACCATACGCAAAACCTTGTCTACATATCGCCCAACGTCCCCGACGTCCTGGGCTACAGGCCCGAGGAGCTCATTGGAAACCCGAAGTGGATGGCGATTCTTCAGGGGGAAAAGGAGGGCGACCTCAGCCCGCTCTACCTGAGGATGCTCGAGACGCGCGAAGGCTTTCGGCGAAAGTACGTGCTCTTTCACAAAAGCGGTCGAGAGGTTCACTTGTTGTCGAACTTCAACCCGACGTACGACGAGAATGGAAACCTGCTCGAGGTGATCGTCATCAGCAAGGACGTTACGGCCGAGGAGCGTACCGCGCGCTTGAACGAATACTACAGCACGCATGATGTCCTCACGGGCCTGCGCAACCGCCTGTACTTCGAAACGGAGATCGCCCGTATCGAGGCGGAGGATATCCGCAACCTTTGCGTCGTCGTGGGAGATATCAACGGGCTCAAATTCACGAACGACACGTTTGGTCACAACGCGGGGGATGAGCAGATCCGCGCGATCGTGAAGATCGTGCGAAGCGAATTGCGCGAGAAGGACCTTTTCATGCGGACCGGGGGGGACGAATTCGTCGTCTTTCTTTACGACACGAAGCTCGCGGAAGCGCGTGCGATCTGTGCCCGGATTAACGAGCTGTGTGACCACGCGCCTCCGTTGGCGGTCCCATACGGCATTTCGCTTGGCGTTGCGAAATTGTCGGGGAGGGTGACGCTCAAGACGGCGATCATCGCCGCCGAGGAGGAGATGTACCGGCGCAAGAAAGTGCAGAACGAAGCGCTGCACGCGCGCATCGTGCGGTACCTCGAGGCGTCGCTGGACGGGCATTATCCTCAGCGAAGGCTTTATCTGCGCACTACGACCGCCCTGATCGGAAAGATTGCGTCCCGGATGGGGCTCGCTGAGCGCGATGTAAAGCTCTTGAAACTCATGACGCGCTATCACGACATCGGCGTGGCAGCGCTCTCCGATGCGCCGCCGGACCTGCAGGGCAGCCTGACGAAGGAGGCATACGCATATATCAAGCAGCACTGCGACGTGGGGTTTCGCATGTGCAAGACCCTTTCGCCGCTACAGGAGATCTGCGAATATATCTACCAACATCACGAGCGCTGGGATGGCGGGGGCTACCCCTACGGGAAGAAGAAAAAGGAGATCCCCTTCCTCACGCGCATCTTCAGCGTAATTGACGCCTACGGCGTGATGACGAGCGGACAGACGTACAAAAAATCCATTTCCAGAGCCCAGGCGACCAAAGAGCTCGAAAAGAACGCGGGAAGCCAGTTCGACCCCGAGATCGTAAAAGAAGTAACGGCCTGTTTGCGGCGGTCCGTCAGCTGACGTACCACGGACGTTTTTCGGCCCGTCCGGCGCGTCGGGGGAAGTTCTCCGGACAGGGGCGGATCTTCTCCCACACGACGCAACAGCGTGCCTCTTTGGAGGAAGCGTAGGGAAAAACGCGCGGGGTACCGAGCCCGAGAATTCCCCAATCCGCGCCGTGCGAGGCGACCTCTTCGATTTCCTCGCCCACCCGGGGGCCCTTGAAGGCCAAGGCGTTTCCGCCGACGCGCACGAGAGGGCTCAGATACTCGGCCAGGATGCCGAGTGGAGCGACGGCGCGCGCGCTCGCGAGGCCGAACGCCTCCCGATTCCTATGCGCGAACTCCTCCGAACGCGAGCAGATCGTGCGGACGTTCGCGAGCCCTAGGGCAGCCGCCATCTTTTCGACCTGGATTGTTTTTCGGCTCACGCTGTCGAGAAGCACGAACGTGAGATCCGGTCGTAAAACGGCCCATACGAGCCCCGGCAGGCCGCCTCCCGTACCCACGTCGCACACCGTGTCGTGCTCGGGTAGCCAGGTCGCGGCGGCAATACAATCGACGATATGTTCGTCGTAGATCTCGTCGGGGTCGGAGCTTCCCGTCAGCCGAGCGAACGCGTTCGCCTTGGCAAGCAGTCGGGCGTACTCCATCAGCCGTTCGTCGCGGTTCATCTTTCCCACTTCCCTTTCGTGTTTCGCAATCGTTCGCACTCGCCGGCCAGGTGCGCGAGCGCGGTTTCTCTTTCGTTCGGCAGCATTTCGTCGAACGTGAGCTGCTCGAGGAACTCCCAGATGTCTTCGAGTGTCCGGCGAAGGATGTAAAACGACAAAGCGTTTGGATGGACCCGAAATGTGGGGCGCGTTTGTGCGTAAGTATCCCAAAAGGGTCCGGTGTACGGTTCGTTTAAAATAAAGGGGCTGTCCTAGATAAGTATGCCCCAGTGTTTACTGAGAAGATACTTTATTATTTTCAC
>JAVBRL010000154.1:0-5400 GCA_031547985.1 Synergistaceae bacterium | reverse complement strand
CAACACGTGGGGGCTTTGGAATTCCACGGCGCGCGGCGCGATCCTGTCGCTGATTTTGGGAATTATCGTGCTGCTCGGCGTCGCGCTGCTCAAACGCGACCGCACGGCCTTAAGGCGCGTCGCCTTTCCCCTCGCGGTCGTATTGGGAGTGTTGCTCGTCACGGTCGCCCTGAGCGCCTCCGGTGTGGATATCGGCCGCGGATCGATCTTAGTCGCCAAAACGGCCGACATGATCCAGAACCCGACGGCGGTCGGCATGCGCATCGGCATCTGGAAGACGAGCTGGGCGATGTTCCGTGAGCACCCGATCGGCGGCGTCGGGCTGGGGCATTACAAATGGCACTACCTCGACGCGCAGCGCAAATCGTTCGACCTCTTCGACGACCAGACATGGCAGTTCACCTATTGGGCGCACAGCGAATACATCCAGTGGTTTTGCGAGATGGGCCTCATCGGGGGCCTCATCCTCGTCGCGCTTCTGGGGTGGTGGTTTTGGATTTTTTGCGTCCGCCTGGCCAAGGATCGGGAGCGTTTCGATCCACCGGTGGCGTGGGCTTGTGCGATGCTGTTTTTAGTGTGGTTCGACGCGCTTTTTAGCCGGCCGTTCCACCGGATCGAAAATATTTTGTGGGTTGTGCTCGCTTTCGCGGTGGCTAACCGCGCGTTGCTTTGCGACCCGTCGTGGGCTTTCCTGGAGCGCCTGCGCAGCCCCCGCGCCATGCGCGCGCTGGGTGGGGTTTTCGTGGCGATCGCGCTCGCGGGATTTGTCTTTTTGATCGACGGTATGGTGGGGGACAAGCTGCTTTGGAGCGCGAACCAGACGAACAACGCGCGCTTGCAGTACGAGCGGATCGAACGTGCGCTCGCGCACCCGATGATGCGCGACGAAGCGCAGGAACAGCTCGCCTACCACTATATTAGCGTGGCGAAATCGACCCGCTCGCCCGAGGATTTGAAGCGCGCCGCCGAACAGCTCTACAAGTCGTTTCTGATCCGCCCGCAGGCGAAGCAGCTCAACGATCTGCTGATCTACCTGCAACAGCTGGGCGACGTCGAATTCCTCAAAAAAATGCTCTACTATCTCAAGCCGGACAGCTATTCGTTCGGCGCCGAGACGAAGGGCGCTTCGACCTCCTCCGGACGATGACGCGACGTCCCGCACACAAAGCGTTTACGCTGGTCGAAATCCTCCTCGTCGTCGCTTTGATCGGGGTGTTGATGACGACGGCTTTGGCCCCAATCGTCTACACGGTGGAAAAATTGCACGAAGTTCAGCGCGAATTTCATGCCCGCAGCCGCGAACGACTGCTCTTTCGCACGATTTTCGAAGAGACGCGCCTTGTCTCGAGCGTCGCGGGCTTCGCGCCGATCCGCCTCGTCAAGGGGGGCGAACTCGGTTCGGCGGGCGACGACGCGCTCGTCATCTGGGGCTCCGCGACCACGCGGCGCGGACTGCCCGCCGGCTGCATGGTGTACCGGGTGCTTCGTTCCGGCGTCGGAAAACAAAAAGACCCGGGTCTGTATCGCTTTATCCTCTCTCCCGACCGGACGCCCGAAAACGTCGACCTCTCGCTGCTCAAGCCCGAAGACGCCTCGATCGTGCTGAAGGACATCGATTCGATGACCGTCGAAGTCTATGCAGATGAAGAATGGAAAGAAGAGTATCTCGGCCGACTCCCCCTCGCCATGAGGATCAAACTGACCCGCAAGGCGAAAAACGCGGAAAGCGGCAAGCTGAAAGAGGAAACGATCGCTCATGAAGAGTGGTTTCCCGTCAGTTAAGCCACGCAAGCCGGGTTTTATCTTCGTAACCGTCCTCATTCTGTCGACGTTTCTGCTCTCGGCGGCGACGGCGCTGGCTCTTTTCGTCCGGCAGGAGGTCAAACGGGTCGAGACGGAACGCTTTTCCCTCGAGGCGCGCAGCGTCGCGGAGATGGCGTACCGCCTGCTCGCGCGGCGCATCGCGGCCGATACGAACAAATTTGACTCGCCGATCGAGCCGCTCTATTCCCCCAACATTCCGCTGGTTTTGACGCTTGATAACAACCTGCAGGTCTCCGCGCGCATCACGCCTTTGAGCGATAAGATTCCCATCAACGGGCTGTTTTTGCCGGACAACGTGACGCTCCGCAACGAGTACACCCACGCGTGGGAGCGGATCTGGGAATATCTCAAGCGTCCGGAACTCGCGCCCATCGTGCTGGACTTCATCGACTCGGACACGACGCCGCGCCTGGGGGGGATCGAGCGCGAGGAAAACCCCAACCGCAAACTGGCCGACCTGAGCGAGCTGTTGCGCATCCCGCGACTCGACCGCGGCGTGCTTTGGGGGACGGCCAAGATCCCGGGCGGGTTGGCTCGTTTTTGTACGCTTTACGGAGACCAGATGATCAACGTCAACGTGGCCGGAGTGGACGTTTTGGCGGTGCTGGACAGCGAGATGACACTCGAGCGAGCGAAAGCGGTCGTTCAGGCGCGCGCGTTCATGCCGATCCGGGACGCCGATGACCTCCGTAAAATCCCTGGTTTTCCATCTTCGATCATCACAAGACTTTCGAATGTGCTAGGATTTAAAAGCGATTATTTCCTGATCGCCATCTCCGTCACGCAAGGGGACTGGAACCGCCGTTTTCACATCTACGTAAAACGAAAGGGAGAATCCTGTGAAATGGTTAAGTGGGAAGAATAAAATTCTTTCCAAAAATAAAACGGCGGATCGCAAATGGCGCTTTGTGTACGATGGGGAGCAAACCCATTCGTCCACGATTGACCCGCTTTCCAAAGAGAAGGTTATCTTCCTGGCCCCGATCAGGACGCTCTCCGTTCATCCTTTCGAGTACCCGTTCACGTCCACGACCCGTGTGCGCGACGCGTTGCGCCTGAAGTTCAGGCCGCTCATCGGGGATCATGCGAGAGACCTGTATTTCGTTCCGGTCGTCACGCAGCGAAAGCCGAAGTCGATCAGCGGCGCGGTCTTTTTGGTCTCCAAGTCGGAGGTCGAGGAGATCGAACGCAAAATGCGCATTCGTCCCGACACGGCCCTTTGGGTCGCGCCTCTGGCGTATGCGGAAGAGGTCGCGGGAAATGGCCTCGTCCAATGGCGCGATGAAGCCCAGATCTGTTCGATGCTGTTCGAAAATTGGCAGCCTCGCCTTTACCGCTGGACGTCGCTCGCCGGGAAAGGTGCGGACGCCGCAGATGAAGCGCTCGACGCAGACCGCGACTGGTTCGAAGGATACGCGCGCCAGCAGGGGGGCGGCATCGAACGCATTTGCCTCGTAGACCCCAGAATGCCCAACGCGCCGCAACCACGCATGTTTTCCGATTATGTCTATTTTGATCTTTCTCCCTCCGGGGCCAATGTCGCCGAGCGGGTGGAGACGTTCTTCCAGAACGCCTCCACGATCGCCCGGCGGCTCGTGCTTCTGGGGGGATTTTTTGTTTTGGTCTCCCTCGCGCTTTGGTTGGGGCGAATGTCCGAAAAAGATCTCTTTACGGTGGCGCCGGGGGAGGTTTACGGCGCTTCGTTTGGCGAGCGCGCTTCCAATCCGACGCGAGCGGCGCGGGCGAAAGTGGGCGAAGTGCGTTCCACACCGGGGCAGTTCTCGTTTACGTCGGTTATCGCGGCGATGCTCCCCGCCTGGCAGGGGGGGACGTCGGGTGATCTGAAGCTCGAAGCCGTCCGCTACAGCGCGGAGAAAATGGAAATTCAAGGGACGGCTAAGAACATGGAGACGATCCAGAAACTTCAGAACGCGATCCAACGTGCGGAGTTCACCGCACGAGCGGGCGATATCCAGCAGATTCCGGGGGGCGATTTTCGTTTCAACCTCTCCGTGCAAGGAGGCAAACGGTGATTTCGTTTCAGGAACTCAAAGACTCGCCCCATGTAAAAAAGCTCAAGCCCTTGCTCCTCCTGGGAGTTCTGGTCTGGGTTTTGGGCTTCGTGATCCTGTTTCAGGCGTTGGGGCAGCGCGCGCGTTTCGACGCGTCGCTCGCCGATGTCAACGCGATTTTGCAGGCGTCCGCGATCTACCACTCCTTCCCCAACAGGCAGTCCGTCAAAAAAGAAGCCGAGGAACCCCTCACCGCGATCTCGCGGATCGTCGAGGAGGGGGGGATGCGCGACCGCCTGAAGCAGCTCGCTTCGAACCCTTCGGGAATCGTCGTGCAGCTCGATAATTTATACGCCACAGAGTTTGTGAAGTTCCTTGAAGGGGTCGCGGCACTGGGCCTGGTGCCGCAGAATATCGACCTGCGAGCGGTGCCGAAGGACGACGAACGGCTGCTGAGCGTCTCCGTCATCGTGGGGAGCCCCCAATGAAGCCGTTGCGTGTTCTGGCGCTCGTTTTGACGGGAGTGCTCGTTTTTTTGACGGGATGCTGGTTTTTCTTCCCGTGGAAGACGGCGGGGGAATACATGGCCACGAAGCTCCAGGCGACTGCGGCCGAAAGCGGAAATTACGTCTCGGGGCAGCTCACGGGCGTTTCGGGCTGGTTCGTGCCCGTCTTCGCGTTCGCGGGCGTCAAATACGAACAGTCCGCGATCCAGCTGCAGTGTTCGAACCTGCGGGTCTCCCTGCTGCCGCTTTCGAGCCTTTTTTCCGGCAAGATCGTCTGTGGGCTCGAAGTCGATGCGGGGAAACTCGATCTCGTGACGGGGCAGAGTGCCTCGTGGGCCTCGGGTAGGGCGCAGCTGGCAGTCTCCCCGGCGGCCATGGACCTGCGCCGGATCGACGTGATGGGCAATCTGGGTTTGCAGGGCAACCTCACGTATCAGGTCGCCCAAAAACAGATCGGGCAGAGCGACCTGACCTTGAAGATCCCCGCGGAGCTGGATGAAACGATGACGATGTTACAGCGCCTGATGCCTCTGCAGAAGATGGCCTCGGGACAGTGGAAGATCGAGCGAAATGTGCAACCGAATCCGTAACGCTTTAGAGTCTCTGAAAAACCTGAAACGCCCCTCCCTCTCCCTTCGGCGTCCGAAGTTGTCCCGGGAGAAAAACGGGCGTCCCGCAGGCCCAGTGACGTGGGGGCTGCTTTTCGCGCAGGTTGTGCTCGTCGCGCTCTTTTTGGCGCTCGTCGTTTCGTGGGCCGTGGAATGGCACCTGGAAGGCAAGCTTCTTGAGCAAAAACGGCGCTACGCTTCTTTCTTGTCGACGCGTCCGCCGTCGTTCATGAACATCGGACGGACTTCGAGTTTGGAAGCGTTCGCCGAAGTCAACCCGTTCGACGTTTCGAAGCCGCCCGCGGGTGCCGAGGAAGCCGCAAGCGGCGACGCCGCGAAAAAAACGGGCGATATCGACTCGATGATGCTCGTAGGGACGCTGCCGCGAATCGGCGCGTGGATCCGTATCGGAACCGACACGCAGCTCGTGCTTCAGGGGCAGGATTATCG